>CACWOG010000074.1 GCA_902762455.1 uncultured Bacteroidia bacterium
ATCCTTCAGCACATTTCCCATTATTGTTTCGGGACGGGTTGTTGCCACGATAGCGTAACCATCCTCACCTTCAATCTTGTAGCGCAAGTAGTAAAGTTTTCCGTTCTGTTCCTTGTAAACTACTTCTTCGTCGGACAGAGCAGTTTTTGCCTGCGGGTCCCAGTTGACCATACGAACGCCACGGTAAATCAGCCCCTTGTCGTAAAGGTCGCAGAAAACCTTGATAACGCTCTTCGAGCGCTTTTCGTCCATAGTGAAAGCGGTACGGTCCCAGTCGCACGAAGCGCCGAGCTTGCGAAGTTGCTGCAGGATGATACCACCGTGTTCGTGAGTCCAGTCCCAAGCGTGCTTGAGGAATTCGTCGCGGCTGAGGTCGGTTTTCTTTATACCCTGCTGAGCAAGTTTGTTGACCACCTTTGCTTCGGTTGCTATTGATGCGTGGTCGGTACCAGGCACCCAGATTGCATTCTTTCCCGACATGCGGGCACGGCGGACAAGAATATCCTGGATAGTATTGTTGAGCATGTGTCCCATGTGGAGGATTCCCGTTACATTTGGCGGGGGAATTACAACAACATAGGGTTCACGGTTATCGGGTTCCGAATGGAAGAACTTATGTTCAGTCCAGTAGTCGTACCATTTCTTTTCAATCTCTTGCGGTTCGTATTTGGCTGATAATTCCATATTGAAATATTTACAATTTTAAAAAGTTCGCAAAGTTACGATTTTTAAAGGTTATTTGGAATAATTTTTTTGAGATACAAATTATAAGAACAAATTTGAGTTTAAATTATTCTCCCTCTCAATATCCCACTGGGCTATATTGTTTTCGATGTATTCGGCAATGTGGTTCATTTCGTTGGAATCGCGGATGATATGGTCATAATATAGTGGTTGCCATGCAAATGAAAATGATTGTTCGTTGGCAAATTTTGTAATCGATGATTTCATGCCACGAACAACTACTGACAATGTATTCCGTTTTGGTGAAATGGATGACATGTGTTCGTTTTTCGTCGTTGTAGAGATGTTGCGCGCAACATCTCTACAATTGCGCGCAACATCTCTACTGTGTGCCGCATCATCATTATTCCGTATAATTACAATTGCGTGTATATGATTGGGCATTACAATCCATAATGGAATTTCCGCATACGGATAATGTATCGTAACATTTTTCATTTGTTCATCGGCATATTTCCCGACATCTGTCAGATTCATTTTGGCATCAACAATTTCTCCAAAATAATGTTCCATATCCTTGGTACATATTGTAATGAAATATGCACCACCATCATAACTATGCCATCGTGCACGTGTAGATGGAATGCGGTATTTATCCTGAAATTTTTCTTCAGACATAACTAAGTGTCAACAACATATATATATTCAGATGCTTATTGTCGAGTATTCGCACCTTGGCATACGGGACGGACAGATAATCCTAGCCAGCGTTGTTTCTGGTACATATCTGGTTTATATTCAATGCCTAAACATCGTGATGTATTTTCAGACAAATATTCATTGTCTAACTGTTCAATTGTTGACGAGGAACTAGACCAGTAGTTGCCATATTTGCCCATATCTAAATAGCTTCCGTTCCATCTGCCTGCAAACGGCAAAAAAACGCTATTGCCGTTGGAACGGCTGGTGAATAACATACCTTCCCTTCCGTTATAGTCAATCCTATTACAAACGCATTCGCTTATCAGTTCCTTAAAATCATCAAATGTCGGCATTAGCCAGTGTCCGCCCCAATTTACGGCAGCGGCATCGTTGCTCAATGGCAAGCGGACAGGAGATTGCTGATATGCATAGTTTTCTTGCGTGTATGCTGTCTTTGGTTCGGTTTCGCCCCACGCAAAATATTCGCCATATTCTTCCGTATTAGAAGCACCAATGTTACAGGTTGCCCACTTGGTGCCGCTCGGCAGACACAAATCGACATAGTTGTGTCCATCAATACTGCCGTTGCCTTCCGCCGAAAACCATCTTGCGTGCAAGGTAATATCCTTGTCCAAATATTGAATCTTGTCGCCATCAGAATACAAGTCCCCTTCATCGGAATACCAGCCATAGAAGTTGTATCCTTCCCGTGAAAAAGTGCAGGCACTTAGCGGTTGCATTTCACATTCATAAAAAGTCTGCGGTTGCATTTCTCCATTTCCTCCGTTGGCATCAAAGGTAACCGTGTATTTCAGTTCTTCCCATTGAGCATACAAGGTCATTGAGGATGTAATTCTTATTTCTTGATTATCAGCATAAGAGACTCCTGTACCATCGGGTATCGTATTCCATCCCGAAAATCTATAGCAACCTTCGTGTCCAAATTCGTTAAAGTCCAAATGCCATTTTACGCCCTCCCTGAATTTCTGTGGACGCATTTCTCCAACTCCACCATTTGCATCAAATTCCACATATATTATATGCTTCCAACAGCCTTCAAAGGTCAACAATCCCACAACTGAACAACATATTACAAGAAAAGCAAATAAGTATCTCCTTGTCAATGTATTATATACTATCCCTTTCATATTAAACGATTTATGTTGTTTGATATTTTCTATTATCTAGAACGAACAGGTCGCACTGGCATTCCAAATGAACGAGAATCCTTGATAACCGAAGCGCTCCTGTCTTCAAAATAAAAGCATTTCGCCTTATTATCACTTACGTGTTCTTCATCCTCCATAGCAATAGTACTTGTCCAATACTCGCCATTTTCTCCAGCTTTGTTCAAACAAGACGCATACCATCCCGCCATAGGCAGGAAAAGGACATTGCCATTGACTGTGAGGCCAGTGCTTTGATGTATAAGGATGGCTGGTACTGAAATCGTCAGAAGTCGGCATTCTCCATCCGCCGCCCCAATTGGCAACCGCAGCATCATTTTCTGCTGGCAAGATGACTGGATTGTCGTGGTACAAATAACTGTCGTACGAATATGTCGTCTTCGGAACGGTTTCGCCCCACGCAAAATAGTCGCCATAATCCTTGACAGAAGAAGCTCCAATATTGCGTGTTGCCCAAAGCGTACCACTTGGAAGTCCCAGGTCGACATAATACTGTCCATCTGCAGAACCGTTGCCTTGCTTTGAGAACCATCTTGCGTGCAAAGTAACATCCTTTGAGACTTTGAACCTACCTTCATCCGAAACTATTTCGCTCCAGTCGGTGTACCATCCATAAAATATGTAACCTTCGCGGGTAAAAGTATTAGGGTTAAGATTCTGCTCCTCATAATATTCAAAAGCTTGAGGCTGCATTTCTCCCTCGCCACCATTGGCATCAAAAGTAACGTAATATTTTCTTACAGACCACTGTGCATACAGCGTAATGGTTGAGGTAATTGCAATCTCCTGCCCATCGGAATATGATATTCCACTGCCGTCTGGTATAGTATTCCAACAAACGAAATCGCAACCTTCCTTGCGGAATTCGTTTAATTTCAACGCTTCCTTTACACCTCTCTTAAATTTCTGACTTTTCATAATGCCACCTCCGCCACCATTGGGGTCGAATTCGACATGTATGCCAAGAGGTTTCTCACATCCGCAGACTGCCAGCAGGCTTGCGACAATACATAATATCAATAATGAAGAAAAACTACTTTTCATAAAAAATGGGACTTCTATTTTTAACAAATTTATGCCGTTTCTCCAGTTCCTGCGAAGTCCGTCAAACAGAATCTAAAGATAACGACTCTGCAAATCTATATATTTTTCTATTAAAATCCTTCTATTTTCTTTGTTTTTTTGAATATATTTTTTTTGGGGGGGGGTGATAATCAACAAGTTACACAGCAAGAAAAATAACAAGTTTGGTCGTGTCTCGTTGCGACCAAACTTGCCATTCTTTTGCTGTCATACTAGAATTTCGGGCATTCCCATTTCAAATTCTCAACGCAAGGGTCGCATCCCAAATTGAGGGCAAGCCCAATACATTGCGCATTTTTCCCTTTTTTGATGTGGGAATATGCAAGATCTATGGTTTCCGAAACCTTGTTGCCGTTGGCATCAACGCCATTTACTACCACTTCGTAGAAATCCATGTAATTTGTATAACGGTACGAAACCGACGTAATCTTCACATATTGCTTTGCATCGTAACCGTCGGCACAACAACCGCAATACAAAAGAACATACTTCTGCTTCTTGAGAAGCTTCACTGCTTCTTGTGCATCCTGCTCAGAAATGTACTCCAACTGGTCGGCCATTGCTGTCATCGAAAGGCAAAGCACCGCGATAAGCATAAACACTAATTTTCTCATATCATTATCATTATTAATAATGGTGCAAAATTAGTCAAAATATTGATGCTCTGAAAATAAAAATCGCAAATCCCAAATCCGAAATCGTAAATCGTAAATCGTAAATCAATTTGAATTATCTTTGCACGATTTTTCATTTTAACGATGACACAAAGGAAACGAAATATGACAACAGCCGGAATATTTACGATATTACTATTGCTAGTATCCAACATATTTATGACATTCGCGTGGTACGGCAACCTTAAACTGCAGCAGATGGACATTTCCACCTCGTGGCCGCTGATACTTATAATATTATGCTCGTGGGGACTTGCTTTCTTCGAATACTGCGCAATGATTCCCGCCAACCGCCTAGGTTCACAAATCAATGGTGGACCTTTCTCGCTTATGCAGCTAAAAATCATACAGGAAGCCATTTCGCTAACAGTTTTTACTGCTATTGTCGCATTGGTTTTCAAGGGAGAACCGATAAAATGGAACCATTTGGTGGCATTCGGCTTTATAATATTAGCGGTATTCTTCGCCTTTCTTAACACTGGCGACAAAAACAAACCGGCAAAGGACAGCACCGAAATAACCACGACGACCGAAAATCCACATTCGCCCGAAAGCGAAACCAAACTTTGAACAGGCAAAAAGCCATTCACAGCCCGAAAAATATCGGTGCTGATTATTAGCCACATACAAAAAAGTTATGAACAACTTGGAAAATCTGTCTGCCAAAACAGCGGCTATTTCACCAATAAATATTACTTTTGACATTTGAATTTATAACGAAACAAAATGGGTAAGATAATAACATTAGCCAATCAGAAAGGCGGCGTAGGGAAAACAACAACAGCAATAAACCTTGCCGCAAGTCTTGCAGCATTGGAATACAAGGTTCTGCTAGTTGATGCCGACCCGCAAGCAAACGCAACGTCTGGATTAAATTTCGACGTAAACAATATTAGAACAGGACTTTACGAATGTCTTGTAAAAGATGAGGATCCGGAAAGGGTTATACTTACATCCGAAGAACTTGATGGGTTGTATGTACTGCCGTCAAACATTGACCTTGTGGGCGCTGAAATCGAAATGCTTGATATGCCTAATCGTGAATACATTTTGAAAAATGTACTCAGCAAGATTCGTGACAAATATGATTTCATATTCATCGACTGTTCTCCTTCACTCGGAATATTAGTATTAAATGCACTTACCGCTTCCGATTCGGTGCTTATTCCGGTTCAATGCGAATATTTCGCCCTCGAAGGTCTTGGCAAACTGCTAAATACTGTCAGGTTAGTGCAGAACAATATGAATCCCGACCTCGACATTGAAGGATTTGTGATGACAATGTACGACAAGCGCGTAAAAATTTCCGACCAAGTGCTGGATGAGGTGAGACATCATTTTGACGACATGGTTTTTGACACTATAATACATAGGAATGTAAAATTAAGCGAAGCTCCAAGCTACGGACAGTCTATTGTAGAATATGATATTAGTTCAAAAGGTGCTACCAACTACATGAACTTGGCAAAGGAACTTCTGCAACGTAACAATATGACTAAGTAATATGGCAGACAAGAAGGACAATAAGAAAAATAAGAAAAGCGGTCTCGGTCGTGGCCTTGACGTGCTGATAAACACTGGTGAAACTCCATTAAGGAACAAGGCTACTCAGCAGAATGAAATCGCAATAGACTCAATCGAAGTCAACCCGTTCCAGCCGCGAAAGGACTTTGACGAAACCGCTTTGCAGGAATTAGCCGATTCAATAAAGGAGCTCGGGGTCATTCAGGCAATTTCGGTAAAGGATATGGGCAACGGCAAGTACCAGCTCATTTCGGGCGAACGCCGTCTGCGTGCATCAAAGATGGCAGGACTGAAAAAGATTCCAGCATACATCAGAACCGATGTCACCGACCAGTCGATGTTGGAAATGGCTCTCGTTGAGAACATTCAGCGCGAAGACCTTAACGCTATAGAAGTTGCCCAGACCTACCAGCAGCTTATTGACGAATGCCACATGACTCAGGAACAGCTCAGCACTCGCGTCGGAAAATCGCGTTCGGCAATTGCCAACTTCCTGCGTCTGCTCAACCTTCCTCCAAAAATCCAGACCGGCATCCGCGACGAGAAAATCTCGATGGGACACGCACGCGCACTGCTCGGAGCAAAGGACGAGGAGACAATGCTCATGATTTACGACCAGATTCTGAAATACGACTTCTCGGTACGCAAGGTCGAGGAAATCATAAAGGAATACGCTGGCGGAAAAGCAGAAAAGAAGGAGAAGAAGAAAGTGCTTGCTACCAACGAGGACTATGCGCTTCTGCAGAAAAGCCTTTCCAGTTGTTTTGCCACCGATGTGGAACTCAAGCGTAATCAGAAAGGAAAGGGTAAGATTGTCATCCCGTTCAAAAACGACAACGAATTTGAACGGATAATCGCAATTTTCGATAAACTAAACTCATAGGATTTGAATTTTGCGAAGAAAATATTGCTTGCCGTTGGAATGATTTTCCTTGTTTTTGTTGCAAATGCCCAGATTGATACCGTCAGTAAGGAAAAAATCAAGGAACAGGAGAAATTCCATTCGCCCAAGACAGCCACTCTTCTGGCGATAGTTCCGGGCGCAGGACAGGCATATAACCGCAAATATTGGAAAATGCCAATAGTTTATGCTACGATGGGAACATGTATGTACTTTGCCATAAGCAACCAGAAGCAGTTCGGTAGGTTCAAGAAGGCATACATGCAGCGCGACAATGGCGAACACGATGAGTTCTACGGAATTTTGTCAAACGAAGCCATTATCAACAATATGGACAGAAACCGTAAAATACGCGACTATTTCATTGCAGGAACTGTCCTGTTGTACGCTTTGCAAATCATTGACGCAAACGTAGATGCCCATCTTTTCTATTTTGATGTCGGTGATAACTTGTCGGCGGCATTCTATCCGCAAACGTTTAATCATGCCTACACCCGGACACCTATTTTGGGCGTTGGTTGCACTCTAAACTTTTAGCCCATGAAAAAGATAGCATTGCTTATTATAACATTGACAATCGTTTGCATGGCATTGGCGCAGGACACCGATTCTACTGTTCATAGCAGGAGAACCTACGATATGGTGGACAGCCTCGAAGTGTTTCTGAAACAATGGTATTACTATACAGGTCGCGATACAATCTGCTACTTGGATGATAATGACAAGAAATATTTCGACACCGACCTGCCCGATTCGGTTTTCAAGGAGCGCGTTGAGAAGATTGTAACTCCGATAAATGTGGTTTACAATGCCAACGTGCAGAAATACCTTGACAAATATGTAAAACGCGGACATCGTCTTGCTCCAAAGTTACTTGGACTTTCGCACCAATATTTCTCGATGTTCGAGGAAAAACTTGATGCCTACGGCATTCCATTGGAACTGAAATACCTTGCAGTGATTGAATCTGCACTGAATCCACGTGCAAAATCGCCTGCCGGTGCAGTGGGCTTGTGGCAGTTTATGTACAAGACTGGTCTTAATATGGGGTTGGAAATCACATCTTTCGTCGATGAGCGTATGGACCCCGAAAAATCCACCGATGCCGCCTGCAAATACCTAAAGATGCTTCACACAACCTACAACGACTGGACTTTGGCTCTTGCTGCCTACAATGCTGGTCCGGGTAGGATAAACGGAGCAATGAAGCGTTCGGGCAAATCGACATATTGGGAAATTTACCCATATCTGCCCGAAGAAACCCGTAATTACGTGCCTGGCTTCATCGCTATGATGTATATGTTTGAATATCACGACTTGCACAATTTCAAGCCAGAAAAAATTGACTTCTTCGAGGATGTTGATACCGTAATGGTCAAGAAGCAGCTGCATTTTGCCCAGTTGGATTCGGTATTGGGTATTCCTGTCGAGGAATCGCGCGAACTCAATCCTCAGTACAAACTTGACATTGTTCCTGCTATCAACAAGAATTATCCGTTGAAAATGCAACGCAAGTACATCCGCAAATTCATGGAGCTTGAAGATTCCATTTATAATTTCCAGGATTCGGTAATGTTTAGCAAGCAGAAAATCACTCAGGCCATTTCCGACAGCAAGTATGGAGTCCCGTCGGGACAGCCGGCAGGAACAAACGCCACTATCTACACCGTAAGGTCGGGCGATGTGCTTGGAAGCATTGCAAAACGCTATGGTGTGACCGTCGCTAACATCAAGAGTTGGAACGGACTCTACAGCGACAGGCTGCAGATAGGTCAGAAACTGAAAATATATACTAAGGGTGCGCCAAAGGCTACGACACCGACAACAACAAATTCGGGTAGCACTACTCCGCAGAAACTTGACCCTGCATACGAATATTATACTGTTCAGCAGGGAGATACACCCGCAAAAATCGCAGCCAAGTACAACGGAGTTTCTGCAGACGATATAATAAGGTTAAATGGTATCGACCCATCAAAATTAAGAGTTGGACAAAAACTAAAGATAAGGAAAAAATAAAATGAAAAACATTGCAGTATTGGCAGGAGGCTACACTTCTGAACGTCAGATAAGCCTCAATTCGGGAAACCAGATTCTTGAAAACATCGACAGGAATCTTTACAACGCCTACCTCGTAGATGTAAGAAAAGACGGTTTCTTCTGCATTTTCAACGGAAAGGAATACAGCGTTGACCTCAATAAGTTTGCCGCCGAAATCGAAGGCAAACCGACAAAATTCGACTATGCTTACCTTGCTCTCCACGGTTCACCTGGCGAGGACGGAAAGGTGCAGGCTTGGCTCGATATGCTTGGAATACCATATTCTGCTTGCGATGTTTTCTCGTCGATGATAACTTTCAACAAGATTGCCGCAAAGAAAATGCTTGCCGATGAGGGCATTGCAATGGCTAAGATGGCAATAATCCGTGGCGAAAATCCTTTCGATGTTGATGAAATCATAGAAAAAGTAGGTCTGCCTTGCTTCGTAAAACCGGCAACTGCTGGCTCAAGCTTCGGCGTGACAAAGGTTTACGAAAAAGACAAATTCATTGATGCAATAAATTTGGCTCGTACCGAGGACACAAACATTATCGTTGAGGAATACATAAAGGGAACCGAAGTTTCGTGCGGTGTGCTCAAGACTGCCGACTACGAGCAGGTTTTCCCCGTAACAGAAATCTCCACCAAGAACGACTATTTCGACACCGAAGCAAAATACACACCAGGTGTCACCAACGAAATAACACCTGCCCGCATCAGCGACGACGAAACACGCAAGGTGCAGGAAGCCGTTTCGCGCATCTACGACATTATAGGTTGCAGCGGAATCGTGCGTATCGACTTCATTATCAAGGACGGAACACCGTATTTCATCGAGGTTAACTCCATTCCTGGTATGAGTGCTGAAAGCATTGTGCCTAAGCAGATTCGCACTATGGGCAAAAATATGACAGAAATACTCAATAAGGTAATAGCAGAAAAGTTGAAATAATTATGGTAAAGGAAATTTTCGACCACGTATCGGTAAGGGAATATGCCGACAAGGAAATTCCCGAAAGCGTTCTGAACAAGGTTCTCGAAGCCGCATCAAGGGCATCGAATACTGGCAACATGCAGATTTACAGCATTATTGTCAACACCGACAAGGAAATGATAGATAAGTTGGCTCCAACGCATTTCTGCCAACCGGCAATAACCAACGCCAAGGCAGTTCTCACGTTCTGTGCCGATGTCAACCGCTTTAAAATCTGGTGTGAGAACAGGAATGCCAAGGCTGGATTCGACAATTTCCTGACCTTTATGACAGCTGCCACCGATGCAATAATTGCAGCGCAGAATGCCTGCCTCGAAGCCGAAAGCAACGGATTGGGAATTTGCTATTTAGGTACGGTAATCTACAATGCCGACAAGATTATTGAGATTCTGAAACTTCCGAAAGGCGTTGTTCCTGTTGCAACAGTAACAATGGGTTACCCGAAACAGCAACTGCCACTTACCGAACGGCTTCCGCTCGAGGCGATAGTTCATCGTGAGACATATCACAACTTTAGCGCAAGCGATATCGACAGAATTTATGCCGAGACTGAAAGCCTTGAATCGAACAAAAAATTCGTTGCCGAGAACAATAAACAGACGCTTGCTCAAGTTTTTGCAGAAGTAAGATACACAAAGGAAGGCAACGAACAGGCATCGAAATGCCTGCTTGATGTACTGAAAAAACAAGGATTTTTGCCAAATGAATAAACGACTGCTGCTCACAATATTGCTTACAATATGCACATTGTTGCTTGTCGCACAGACCGACAATACGAAACCTCGTGCAACCAAGGACAAATCGAAGTACGACAAGATGTTCGGTGAGGTTCAGTATGGCGACAAGATTTACAAGCAGGGCAGCAACTGGCTGACATTCGGTATGGGTGTGAGCTACAAAATCAACTACGAGCCGTCATACGGGGAAAGAGGTCTGAACAGGACTATGGCATTGGCTTACCATTTCCGTTACAAGGCTGTGTATTTCAATGTTGGATGGCATTTCTCCGGTGAAAATTTCTTCTTTGAAAGCTGGTACAACCCCAACCTGAGAGGAATCCGAGCAATGCATCAGTTAAACGACATACATGCTGGAGCCGGACTTCGTTTCGAAGGCAGATGGTATCATTTTGGCTTTTTCATAGGTCCTGCCTGGGCAATAGCTTGGATACCAAATCCCGATTATCCAACAGGTTCGATAGTAAAGAACACCATCGGTGGACATGTGGAAGTGCAGACAACATTCAAGTTCCTATACGATATGGGAATTGGTGTGTCGCTGTTTGGTAGTTTCAATAAGCATTACCAAGTAATTGGCGTGCAGGGACATTTCTATTTTTCTGGTGCGTTTAAGATGAGGTATTAAAGCTATTGGTGTCCACAAAAAAAGGAAAAGTCATTCCGCAAAGCAGAGTGAACCGACTAAGGAACGCGTCGTGTGAACTCGTTTATGCGGCACCTTTAGCTCGGCGCAGCCAATCTTTAGCTCGGCATGACCAATCTCCCTGAATAATAATGCCATAGGAGATTGCTTGCAGGCTTCGCGAGGTTGCAAGCAACGTTTCGGACAGCAGTCTTCACAACGCACCCCGTTCCGTATCACATGTTTCGACTAGCTCCCGTATTTTAGCTAGCACGGTGAAACAAATAAACCTAAATCGGCCATTAGTCGTGATTATCCTTATAAACGACTATTAACAAGTATTTATAGCTCAAACTTTCTAATAACTGATTTAGGATATACGACTAAGCATACAAAAAAAATCGCCATTCACCGTCAACCTTTACGAAGTAGGTTCCGTTTGCGAAGTTAGTAACGTCGATAGTCTGGTTAGCAGCAGCATTTTCGATGCTTGCAACAACCTGACCGAGAGAGTTAACTACGATGATGTCCTTACCTTCTGCATTAGCAATAGTTACCATACTGCTAGTTGGGTTAGGATATACAGCGATAGATTCTGCGATGTTTTCTTCGATGTCAGTAATAACAACGTGACCGTATGCCAATACTTCGAAGTTATCAACTACAAGTACGAACTCGTCGCTAACGTTGAAGTGACGGATTGCTACATATATTACCTGTCCAACATACGATTCTGGCAAGTTTGCAGTATATTGTGTATATTCACCAGTAGCAACAAATTCTTCAGAAACAGCAGTCATAGCAGTAACGTCTGCTGATGTGCCAGCGTAAATCTGGAAGTGTTCTGCTGCGTAGTCAGCATCCTGACCCTTTGCGTAGAAGCTAACAGTAATAGGACCATTTTCGATTTGGATAGCAGGAGAAATAGCCCAGTTGTCTGGAGTAAGAGCAACACTCGCATACGATGCTGAATAAATACATCCAATACCTTCGTATGTAGTCATGTGAGGAGTTGAAGCACTATTTTCCCAAGTCCAGTTGTTTCCATCATTGTCAGAATCAACAAATGTCCAACCTTCTTCTTCTGGATCTGTTTCAAAGTAGCAACCGTATGCAAGTGGAGCGGTAACTGTAATGTTTATAGTCATGCTGTTGTCGCTTGCATCACCGTCAGCTGCACCATTAGGATCAGAAACAGTAACTACGATAGTGTGAGCACCAGTTGTCAAACCACTGATAGGAGTTGTGTGTGTGAAGTTGTGAGTTTCGCCCAAAGCAACATTGATTCCTGTAACATCATATTCAACAGCTTCGCCATTATCAACTGTGTAAGCAACCTTGTACGAAGTGAGAGCAACACCATTGTTGGTAACAACACCGCCTATAGTAATGTCCTGACCACTCGGTATAGAAGCATTGTTTGCTGGAGTTACAGAAGTAAGAGCAATTTCTGCAGTTGTTGGAGCTGCAAAAACTGAGAAATCATCAATCATAAGTACATATTTGTCATTGTCAACATGGTTGAAACCAATATAAATAGTCTGACCAGAATATGCTGCCAAAGATATTGACTTCATTTCCCATTCAGTTGGAGTGTGCGACAAGATAGCTGCATTAGCAGTCATACCAGCAACTGTCGGTTCTGTACCAATATATACAGAATACGAATCAGCATAGCTAGCATCCATAGATCTTGCCCACCAAGCTGCCAAGTATTCACCTTCTGATGGAACGGTTATTGCACTTGAAATCATCCAGTTGTTTGCATCGTATGCACCAACATAGTTTTCGTATGATTGTGATATAGCAGCATCAGTACCACCGTGAACATATTCGGTTACGTCACTTGTGAACAAGTCAGTTAAAGCCATCCAGTTGTGACCGTCACCATCAGCGTCGATTATAGTCCAGCACTCTGGAATACCATTATCAAAACCTTCTTCGTATGGGAACTCTGTAATAGCATCGCAGCTAATAGCATTCCATACAACTGTTATGCTGTTATTGCTGTCGTCGCTATCAGCTTCACCGTTAGGATTGGATATAGTAACAACGATTGTGTGTTCGCCTGTTTCTGTGAAAACGATAGGAGTTGTGTGTGTGAATTCGTTGTTTTCGCCAGTTGCTACATTTATTCCGGTTACGTTATATTCAGCAGGTGAGTTAGCGTCAACTGTATAAGCAACTTTGTATGATGTAAGAGCTGAACCGTTGTTTTTAACAACACCGCTGAGGGTAACGTTTACACCAGTCTGTACTGTTGTGCCAGTTGCAGGGGATACAGAAATAAGAGCAATTTCTGGAGCTGTAGGAACTGCTGCAAATGAGAAGTTGTCAATATATAGGTAATATGCATAATTAGAGAAGTAGTTGATAGCAACGTATTTTGTTCCAGCAGGAATAGTTGCTATATAAGTTTCAAAATCGTCAGAAGGAGCAACCATGTCATCTCCGAGAGCGGTAAATGATGCTATGTCGTTGTTTGTAGTTGATACCAAAACGCGGAATTCTTCATCTTCACCTGCATAGTCGAATGACAAAATTACATCTTCAGTATAGCCAAGTTCTGGTGTAATCAAGTACTGGTTGTAGTCTTCACCCTCACCTGCTCTTGAGTAACTGCTGAAACGGAAAACAGGTTCTCCGTCTAATGTGTAAGGTCCGTATCCATAGTTAGTTCCTAAATCGTTAGCTGCATTGTTAGAGATTAATGTCCAGCATCCAGACATATTCTCGAAACCTTCTACAAATGGTAATGTTGTAATAGGATTGCTGCAGTCAACAGCAGAACCTGTTAACGTTACAGTTACATTTTCTGCACCTGTTGAAGCAAGAACTACAGTTCCGTTCTGGGTTCCTTCAGCGGTTGGAGTGTATTTTACATACAAAACACCACCTGCTGCTGCGATTGATGCTGTTTCGGCAAAAGTTGTACCATCACTTGAAACTGAGAATGGAGCAGCTGTTGTTGCTGTAATTGCTTCAGTTAAGTTGAACGTAGAAATAGAAACGGTCTTTGCTGCAATTTCACCACCAATAACACCATTAAATGATAATGACAATGGCATTGCTACGATAGTTGCATTTGCTGGAGCTTGCGGAACGAGGCAAATCTGATATGCTGCATCAGTACTAACCTCCCAAGTTTCTTCATCCATATCGTATTCTGCGCTTGTGAAATCTCCGCTTTCATTATCCAACCACATAAACCATACATTCTCATCAGTATTGCTTATTTCAATCCAGAAAGTAGAAGGAACATCTACTGGAGTTTCAAATGTATAGTCGAATTGGAAAATTGAGTACTGGCTGAAAAGCAAATCTTCAGTAGCTGTATGAGTCAACGAAACACCAGAAACTGTTTCAACAACTGACCCTGGCATATTGTTGTTGTCTGCATAAATCTTTATGTTAAAGTTTAGAGACTCAACATCTGCTACTTCTGACCAACCACCACTATAAATCATTTGAGCGCCAAAGAATCTAATAGAAGACAATGGCAAAGAGAAGCCGTCAACTCTCATTGCGTGCAAATAACCAGAGCTGGTGTTTGATGTTCCTGCCGACTGGCATGCATCCAAATCAACAGTAGAGAAAAGAGCGTTGTCAGCACATTCCAAAGCCCTTGTGTTTCGGGTTTGCATGGAATTTCCTTTGATAAATTTCTTGTTTTGAACCTCAACCTTCTGCTTATCTAAGCTTTGAGCTGGAGCCAAAACCTTCAATTGTGCAAAGCCCATAGCTGCTATGAACAATGCAATCATTAAAAATGTAAACTTTTTCATTTCAATAAAATTTAAAATTAAGTTGCAAAAGTAAGATTAATTTTTGATTTACAATTTACAAATTGCAACTTTTTTATTAACAAAATGGCAAACACACAATTATAATTGACTATACAATTTTTAGCACATAGACTATTTTTGAAATTCCATAAAAAAACTTAATTTTGCCACCGCGAACAGCCAAACATAGAAACCCAGAAACGTGAAACACAGAAACAGGCGTTAGCCCATGAAACTTAGAAACGTGAAACACAGAAACGTGAAACACAGAAACAATTAAAAACAGGCGTTAGCCTACAGAAACATATCGTTATGCCCAAGATTAGAGTAACAAAAATATTTGAGTTCGACACTGCACATACACTCCACAACTACGACGGACTGTGCAGCAACATACACGGACACACCTACAAGCTCCATGTAACCGTCATCGGAGAACCAATAGCCGACCCCACATCGCCGAAATACGGAATGGTGGTTGACTTCGGCGTGCTGAAGAACAAAATCAAGGAGAACCTCATCGACAAGTTCGACCACAGCCTCATCGTAAGCCGCAACGAGGACACAAACTTCACTGAAACCAACAAGTCTATTTTCAAACGCATACATATCGTTGATTTCCAACCGACTGCAGAAAATATCGTTGCACACTTCGCCGAACTTATCAAGCCTCTCCTACCCGATGGCATAGAACTTTTCAGCCTAAGGCTTTACGAAACATCAACATCATTCGCAGAATGGTACGCTTCAGATAATGAATAATGGACAATTAACAATGGACAATCTGACAAGATGCACAAACGTTAGCGCTAACACTCTAACGGAAATAAAAGTCGCTACGCGAGAAATCTTACAAATCAATACAGATTATGCAAATTTGTTAAATTTGAAAAGTATTTGTCAGATTTCTGTCCGCAAGGACACTCTTAATAAATCATTTGAAAGATGCATGTACAATCTAGAAACTCAAGAACTTAGAAACATAGAAACGGTGCAACCATTCAAACTTAGAAACAACTTAAAACTTAGAAACGGCGTAGCCATTCAAACTTAGAAACAACTTAAAACTTAGAAACGGCGCAGCCATTCAAACTTAGAAACAACTTAAAACATAGAAACGGCGGAGCCATTCAAACTTAAAAACAACTAAAAACTTAGAAACGGGCGTTAGCCCATAGAAACTTAGAAACATTAGCAATGCAAACATTAAAACAACATATCAACGAAAACCGCGGTCTCCGCTTCATATACGAGAAAATGGAAATTTGCTCGGCAACCGGTCGCAAACGACTGCTGTCGCAGCGTTTCATAACAAGCGACTTCGAGCTGAAAATGGAACTCGACACCCTTGAAATTTTTACAAACTTCGTCAGCAACCCCGAAAACGCCAAGAGCATTGTTGCAATTCAACACCGTCTGTACTGCCAGAACGACATACACCAGACCATACACAACCTGCGTTCGGCTCAGACACTCGACGACATTGAACTTTTCGAGGTGAAAAATT
>CACWOG010000075.1 GCA_902762455.1 uncultured Bacteroidia bacterium
TTCCTGAAATCTGTCCTCGATGCCAGCTGCAGCAGCCTTTCCTCGCCGAACTGCTCCTTGTCGGCTTTTTCTGCTTCGGTTACGCCGTCAGTATAAAGCAGAAGCTTGGTTCCGGTACGCAAATCCAAGTTTTCGCCCTTGTAGTCGAAACCTCCCCACACGCCTACCGCCATATTCGGGTTGGCTTTCAGGTAGTACGGATTTCCGTCGGGCGGAATGACAATTATCGGGTTGTGACCTGCATTGCAGAACTCCATCTTCTTGGTTTCAAGGTCGATGCATCCGAAAAACAAGGTGACGAACATATTTGCGTCGTTGTTCTTGGCAATGCTGTTGTTTATCCTAGTAGCAACATCCTTAACCGGCAGTCCCAAATCGGCAAACAAGTGGCACATCACCCTCGTAATTGCCATCACAAAAGCAGCTGGCACGCCCTTGCCCGAAACATCGCCCACCGAGAAATAAAGTCGGTTGCCGTTGATGGTGAAGTCGTATAGGTCGCCACCGACCTCCTTGGCAGGAACTACCCTCGCATTGAGCGAGCATCGGCTGTCGTTGGGGAAATTCTTCGGAAGCATACCTTCCTGTATTTTCTGACCGATGTACAACTGCGTTTCCATTCGCTTTTTCGCCGAGGTTGCCTTTTCTACCTGCTCAAGGTAAGTGACAATATATTTCTGCATTTCTTCCAGCGAATCGCGCAGCGTCAGAATCTCGTCCTTCGACTTTACTTTTGGGAATTGAGCGTTGAAATTTCCCTGTGCAATACTATGTGCCGATTTCGAGAACTCCTTAATCGGTTGAGTCAACTGCCTTATCTTGAAATAGCACATTATGAACATCACGAGCAGACCTATCAGTCCGACTAAAATCAGCACCACATGCATTTTGGACGAACGCTCGAGCACATCGCGGTATTCGCAGTTGATAGCCATCGACCAGCCATTGGAAAGCGGTCCGTAAACGGCAAAACTGAGTTTGTTGTCAACCATATAGCGCATAGTACCGCTGTCGCCAGCAAGCATGTTCTTCGATATTTCAAGTATGCGCGGGTCGTCCATCTTTTCGGCATAGGAATAGGCTGTCTCGTCGGTCATATTGGCCTGCCATCCTGCCGAAAGGTATTTGCCCTTTGCGCTTATGAGCGTCGAGTGCGAATGTTCGTAGGGATGAATGTCATCGACTTTCTTCGAAAGCCATTCGAGCGAAATGTCGGCGGTGATAATAGCATAGATGTTGCCCGTGCTGTCCTTTATAGGGTAGCTGTAGGTTGTCATCATCTGCTCGCCACCGCCAGCATCGAAATAAGGTTCACTCCAATGCGGTTTGCCCGACTTCTTTGGCTCTACATACCATTCCTGCGTGAAATAATCGTTTTCGACCGAACCAAGCTCCTTGCTTTTCAGTTCACCAGTTTCGGGGTCTTCGTACGAATATGGCGAAAAGAAATGTCTTCCATCGAAATAGCAGGAATCGAATGCTATGGCGCTACCTATGATGTTTGTATTTTCGTCAACCACCTTGTTGGTTATGTGGTAAAGATATTTTTCATCTTTGCTGTTTTCCTTTACGAGCCACGAAGCATCCTTCACGGTTGACTCCACTGTCTGCAAGGTCTTCTCTATGTCGAGGATGCTGGCCTTGAGTATGTTGGAAGCGCTGCGGGTGGCTTCTTCCGAGATAAGCATGTGCGATGATACCGCCACAATGCCAAGCACGACGATAAAGAATATCGTCACTATGAGCAGCACATTAAGGCTGAGCCTTGTGGAAAATGATTTAGAGAACCACATAATGCTACTGTTTTGCGATGTTTTTCTTCATTGTGAGTATGTTGCAGCCGTCTTCATAGCGATATGTCACCTCGTCCATAAGCTGCTTGCACAGGTAGATGCCCAGTCCGCCGATTTCGCGTTCCTCGACCGACAATGTTATGTCTGGGTCGGGCATTTCGAGCGGATTGAACGGCTTTCCAGCGTCCTTGAGCGTAACTGTGAGCATCAGAGCCTTGTCGTCGAGGTTGGTTTCCACTTCCATCCAGCCAATGCTGTCCTTGTAGGCGTACTGCACAACATTTTCGACTGTCTCCTCGATTGAAAGCCTCAGCTTGAAGCGCAAATCTTCATCGGTTGGCATATCTGGCGACGACATCAGGCATTCAATTATCTCACCGCTCTTGTCTTTTATAGGATTGAATAGCTTCTTCATTTGACACAAAATTTTAAGGCTACAAAGGTAATTGATTTTTAGTTTTTATGCAAATCCTTGCTGATAATACGTTATGTTGGAGCACGGCTCTTTCATTTTAAAGCTAAATCCCGCACCATACGCAGTGCTGAGCAACAAGTCGAAGTGAAATAATTTCTCAAAGAGCCGTTTACTCTTTGAATATTGATAAATCTGGTTTTACAGCTTTATTGATTTTCTTAAATTGCATTCCTGCAGCTTTTGCCCCAGCACCATCGGTATCGTCTCTGTCGCCAACCATAAGGCAGTTTTGCGGAGCAACATTCATTGTTTCGCATATTTTTTGGAAAGCCTCCTTGCTGGGCTTTAATCCGCCAAGTGATGGCGCGTCAAAAATATAATCTGTCAACTTGAGGTCGAAACCTATGGCTTCAAGTTTTTCTTCAACATAGCCGTAGTCGGAAAACACAGCTATTTTCACACCTTTGTTGTGTAGTGATTTAAGGCAATCTTCTACCCATTGGGCAATATGGTAATGCTTCTGAAGGATTTTTATTGTGTCTGGCATATATGTATCGTAAAACCATTTTTTTGCATTCTTACGCTTGAAATGGCTGAAAAATGCTTCCTCGAATCTGTCTTTATCACCAAAGTATTTGCCTTTGAGTAGTTTCCTGACACTACGCTCGCGTTTGAGCATAGACAATTTACCATGTAGAATCTGTCTTCCTACTAATCGTAAAGGAAGACGGGACTTGTCATATAAAGTCCCGTCTAAATCGAAAATGACAGCCTTGATTTCTGCCATGTTATTTTACAAGTTTGTTGAACTTTGCCTGACGTTTTTCGTCTTGCAATAATAAGTTCAGTTTGAACTGTCCGTCGCGAGCACCTTCCTTGATGCATTCTTCCTTGAAATGCTCGAACGACTCGAACTGCAAGCGGTAGGTTACCGCATCTTTCAGCCTCAACGATTCTCGCTTTGCCTTGTATTCCATGTTGCTATCCTTGAGGGCTGCATCAACGGCTTCGGTGAACTTTTCGGCTTGTTCCTGTGTTGTTTCCTGGTCGGCGAACTCATAGTAGAAGTTGTAGCGCGATTCGGGCAGTTCGGCAAAGCCAATGAAGAAACGTGTTTTCATGCCTGTAGTATCTTCAGCCTTGTGTACTGCTTCAATAAACTGACGTTCATATAGTTTTTCACCAGTCATTGTAACGATACCGTGAGTCTTTTGTATCATGTGAACAGTTGGCGTGTTCTTGAAGTTCGGACCAACTTCGAGCAAATCGTTCATATTGTAGCGGTACAAGCCTGCGAATGTACTTACATACGGGCAGTATCTCTGACCTTCAACAAGTTCGTGCAATTGGTAGAAAGTAGGATTTGGTGAATCCATGTCTTCTTCCTTGACAAATTCGTAGTAGTGCATGTGTGGGAACATAACGCTGTTGAGAGTGTCGTCCATAACTAGTCCGAAGCGGCATTCCGAAGCGAAATAGCCAAATTCCTGATGTAACATTCCTTTCGGGAACGAATCCTTGAACTTGTCGAGGTAAACCTTGGTATTTCCGCACTTCCATGTGTTTAGAATCTGCAGATTTGGCCAGTAGTGCTTTGGTAGAACATTGCCATATTTTGCCCTTAATGCACGAAGTTCGGCTGCGCGTTTGGGATTCGGCTTTAGGCAAGCTTCCAGTTCCTTGCGGATTTCCGGGTCGATGTTGAGGTCGGCTTTAAGCGTACCGTGTTCAATATCGTTTACATATTCGTCGTAGTAGCGGTTGACATTGTTCTGCAATTCGACGATTGTCGACGGGTTTGCTGTAACAATCAGGGTAATGTCCTGCTCGATGCCCATGCGCATCAGCACATAGTAGCGTGCCGTGTAGTCGGCGATGCTGTAAACGCACTGCGGGTTGCTATAGAGTTTCTTCACGAAGCCTGGGCAGTCACGCTGCGTAACACCGCTAACCGAACCATATACTGTGCCGTCGGGTGCGTATCCTTCGATTACCTTGCCAACGATTGAAAGTATCTTTCCTGCAAATACTTTGTGGCGGTTCTGGATAAAATTGTAGAGCCAAACCTTGGTCATTTTGCCGTAGATGGTTTTCAGGTAACGTTCGGTTATTGGAATCCATTTCGGTTCGGCAGTAGAACCGGAAGTGGTTGCATAAAGAACCGGTTTGCCAGGGAAAAGAATGTCAGATTCCCCTTGTTTGTGGCGTTCAACGTATGGACGCAAATCCTCATATTCGTTGGGTTTTACCTGTTCGCGGTAGCGTTTATAAAGTTCAGTGTCGTTAGTTGCTTCAAGTATATACTCGAACTTGTGTTCCTTACCGTAAACAGTATCCTTTGCGTAAGTAAGAATTTCGCGTAGAGTGTTTTCACTAGCTTTGCGCGGGTTCTTTGTCGCTTTTAAAAGAGCTCGGTACTGAATACCTCCGGCCATTCCTAAAAGAAGGTTCGGTACAATCATGTTGCTTGTTTTCATATAGTTTGTCTTTACGTTTAAATTATAATCATTACTTAAAAAATATGTAATGCCTTTACATGGCATTTGCCCGCAAAGGTATATAAATTCTTTTATAGAAATAGTTTTGTTGTCCTTATGCCACCTTTATCTTGTCGCCAGGCTTAATCTTTCTATACTTGGTGAAGTGGTTTATCTGAAGCAGTTTTTTGTATTTTATCTTGTGCTTTCTTGCAATTTTCTTCAGTGTATCGCCTTGTCTTACAATGTAAATGCCTTTCGATGATGATGTTATAGGCTTTACGGTTGCTGAGTTTGGCTTGGATGAGGAAGATGTTGCAGGTTTTGTACTTGTAATAGGTTTGGCAGTGTTTGCTGTAGAAACAGGTTTTTTCGTCGTTGCTGGTTTCGACGACGAACTAGTGTTGCTCGATGACGATGAACTTGGCTTTGTGCTTGATGTTGGTTTTGTCGTGCTTGACGAATTGCTGTTGTTCGATGAATTTGTTCCGCTATTTGATGCAATGGGTGAGCTTCCTTGTTGTCTAGGTGTGCGAGCTTTTACTTTGGCAAGTTCTGTCTGGTTAATATAAATTTCATCTGCGATATGTCCTGCTCCAAGCCAATATCTGTCCTCGTTAACAGATGGATATTTTGGATTGTTTACAAAGTCGATGCTGGTGTCGAATCGACGATTGGTGCGGTTGTGCTTGAAAAGCCAAGTATATAAATTGTAATAGCTGAAATATTGTATCAAACTGTGTCCTCCACTGGTCAAACGGCTGTATTTCAGTAGATTGGTGCTTCCGCATGTTTTCATAGCCTCGACAACTCTGTCGGAGCATGCAACGGCAGTAGTTTCATCATCGGCGGCATGGATAATCCAGGTTGGTACTTTGTTGAGTCCGCAGGGGGTCTTGGCATCGCAACCTCCGCAAATGCCCACGCATGCGGCAACTTCATCAGGATATTTGTTGACATAGTTGAGTGTTCCCCAGCCGCCCATGCTCATACCTATTACATAGAATCTGTTGTGGTCGAATGCGTAGTGGTCTTTTAGAAATTCGTAAACTTTGTGCAGTTTCACCGAACCCCAGCCTTCGTTTCCATTTGCGTTAGGTTCCAAAATTAAAGCCGGCTGACCTTTCAGGATTTCGTAGCCTTCTTTTATTGATGATATGGAACCATATCTGTAACCTCCAAGACCAATGCTCATGCTTCGTCCGTGCAGGAACATTACAACGGGCATATCGGTGCTGTTGACGGGGTCGTAGCCGGCAGGTTCGTAAATGGCAAAGTTGTACATGTCCGACATTAGATCGTTGAAGTATTCGATTTTCTGAGCCTTTGCAAGGAATGTGACAAGTGTCAGCAAAATAATTATCAATAATCGTCTCATATTAGTTTGTTGTTGAGTCGTAGCGTGCATATCAGTTTGTTGTTGAGTCGTGGCGTGCCGCGACCTTGATGTATTGTTTGATGGTGCAAAATTAATAAAAAAATGATGCAGATTCTTAGTCTGCATCATTTTGTTGTCATGAAATGCTATGTCAAATGTTATCTGCGGGAAGATGAATGGCTTGATGAGCTGTGGCTGCTGCCACTCGACCTGCTCGAAGATGAACTTGAGTGTGAGCTTGGAGAACTTGAGCGTGAACTGCTGTGATAGCTACTGCTTGAAGAGCTAGGGCGTGAGCTTGACGAACTGCTGTGGTAGCTGCTCGACGAACTTGGACGCGAACTGCTCGAAGAACTTACCCTTGAACTGCTGCTCGACGAATTCGTGCGCGACGAACTTGAGGAGTTGTAGCTAGGCTTTGAGCTGCTTGAAGAGTTTACTCTTGAACTGCTGCTCGATGAGCTTGGGCGTGATGAGCTTGATGAATTGTAGCTGCTGCTTGGCTTCGACGAGCTTGAGGAGTTAACCCTTGAGCTGCTGCTCGATGAGCTTGGGCGTGAGCTTGATGAGTTGTAGTTGTTGCTTGGTTTCGATGAGCTTGAGGAGTTAACCCTAGAACTGCTGCTTGATGAGCTTGGGCGTGAGTTTGATGAGTTGAAACTGCTGCTTGGCTTTGAAGAACTGGAAGAGTTTACCCTTGAGCTGTTATTGTATGAAGGAGTTTTGTTTGCGTCGTTGCTAACCCTTGAGTTGCTATTGTTTGCAGGCTTTCTGCTTGCATCGTTGCTAACCCTTGAGGCATTGTTGTTGTTTGCAGGCGTTCTGCTGGCGTTGTCGTTTGCAACTCTCGATGCTCCGTTGTTGTTCGCAGGCGTTCTGCTAGCGTTGTCGTTTGCAACTCTCGATGCTCCGTTGTTGTTCGCAGGCGTTCTGCTAGCGTTGTCGTTTGCAACTCTCGATGCGTTGTTTGCAGGTGCTTTGTGTTCGCTGCTTCCATTGAATCCTGGGTTATCGTTTCTGATAGTCCTGTGATGGTCGCTTATATTATTGTGTTCAGGGTGTCTTTCGTTGAAGCTTCCGTTAGGATGCGAGTTGCCATATCCATTGTGTACCTCCCTGTGACCATTGTAGCCAGAGTGTGGGTTGTGCGGATGATGATAACTGCAGTGATGGTGATGGTGGTGATATTCAACAATGTGGTGATGATATACATGGTATGGTCTGTGGTGCCAGCAGTGCCAGTAGTGTGGGTAGTATCCCCAGTAGTATGGCGAGTGCCAGTAGTGCCAGTATGGGTCCCAGAACCAGTTGTATATAACCGGACGGTAGATGTAAACAGGCTCTACGATGTAGTTGCGTCCGTAGATGTATTCGTTACCGATTACTTGAACCGTAATGTTTTTGGTTTCAACATCTTTTTTTACATAAATCGTAGCAATGTCTTGGTAGATGTCTTTTGCAAGAACGGCTTGTATCACGATGTAGTGGTCGCCGTTTTCTACCGTTTCAACGCATCTGAGGTAGTCGATGTCGCCGTCGCCATTGAGGTCGAGGTTCGAAATGCCTATCGATTCGTCGTTGAGTTTGTTTTCGAAGTCTTCAATGTCTTTCGATTCTCCGAAAAGCGATGCAGCAGCCTTGAGGTCGAAATCGTCTGCGATTTCTTCGCTTGCTGCCGTTACCGTTTGTGCCACCGATGCGATACTCATCCCGAGTACCAAACATCCTAATATGATAAACCGTCTCATAGCTTTAAAATTTTAGTTCGTTCATTCAGTTTGTAAAATTACGAAAAATTGTGCCAAAAAAATCAACTTTTTTTCGAAAACGGCACTTTAAATAAAGTTTAACATCTTGACAAAACTTTTTTAAGACTTATGCTTACTCCAGCGATGCAATATTTTGTTCAAAAAAAATCGTCTTCCAAACTACATTGGACAAAATAAATAGTAACTTTGTGGCTTATTTGCTAACAATAAAATTATATACTATGTCGAAGGAAAACATTGAATTTTCGGATGCTAAAGCATTAGGTCTCAACGAAGAAGAATTTGAAAAGATAAAACAGTTGCTCGGCAGGACACCGAACTACACAGAACTGAGCATCTACTCCGTAATGTGGAGCGAACACGCATCGTACAAGAACTCAATCCGCTGGATTAAGACTTTGCCTCGCAAAGGCGGTTGCTTGCTTACTGGTGCAGGAGAAGAAAACGCCGGTTTGGTTGATATAGGCAACGGACTTGCTTGTGCTTTCAAGATTGAATCGCACAACCACCCGTCGGCAGTAGAACCATATCAGGGTGCTGCAACAGGCGTTGGCGGTATCAACCGCGACATCTTCACAATGGGTGCCCGTCCGGTTGCACAGCTCAACTCGCTGCGTTTCGGTAACATCGAGAACGAACATACAAAATGGTTGCTCCGCCGCGTCGTTAAGGGAATCGGTGACTATGGTAACGCATTCGGCGTTCCGGTTCTTGGCGGTGAAGTAAATTTCGACGAATCGTACAACACAAATCCTCTTGTTAATGCAATGTCGGTAGGTATCATGGACAAGAACGATATGATTTCGGCAATTGCAAAGGGCAAGGGCAATCCTATTTATATCGTTGGTTCTTCAACTGGCAAGGACGGTATTCACGGTGCAACATTCGCATCAGCCGACCTCACCGAAGATTCGGCCGACGACATTCCATCAATTCAGGTTGGCGACCCGTTCCAGGAAAAACTTCTGCTCCGTTGGGTCGCTCAGGTCGGTGCCGCTGGTATCATTTGCTCGACTTCCGAAATGTCGGCAAAGGGCGAAAGCGGTATGAACATCGACCTTTCGCTTGTTCCTCTGCGCCAGAACAATATGGAAGCATGGGAAATCCTGCTTTCGGAATCGCAGGAGCGTATGCTTGTCTGCATAAAAAAGGGCAAGGAACATATTGTTGAGGAAATCTTTGCAAAGTGGGACCTCAACTGCGCACGCATAGGTGAAGTTATCGACGAGGACAAGCTCATATTCTCGTACAAGGGCGAAGTTGTTGCCGAAGTTCCAGCCGAAAGCCTTGTTCTCGGTGGCGGTGCTCCAGTTTACGAGCGCGAATATGTTGAGCCAGAATTCATGAAGGAATACAAGCATTTCGACATAAATTCAATTCCAGAGGAAGATGTTGACCTGCACGATGTTGCAACTTTCCTTACAGGACATCCGAACATTGCTTCGAAGCGCTGGGTTTACGAGCAGTACGACTCGATGGTTCGCACCGTTAATATGACCACCAACAAACCGTCGGATGCCGGTATGGTAAACGTAAAGGGCACCAACACAGCACTTGCTCTCACAACCGACTGCAACAGCCGCTACGTAAAGGCTGACCCAGAAAAGGGTACTGCAATAGCAGTTGCCGAAGCTGCTCGCAACATTGCTTGTACAGGTGCAAAGCCAGTGGCAATCACCGACTGCATGAACTTCGGTTCGCCTTACAATCCACAGGCTTACTGGCAGTTTGTAATGTCGATAAAGGGTATGGGCGAAGCTTGCCGTGCTTTCGACACTCCAGTTACAGGCGGTAACGTATCTTTCTACAACCAGACTACAATCGCAGGCAAGACCGAGCCAGTTGACCCGACTCCAGTAATCGGTATGCTCGGCATTTTGTCCGACAAGGCAAACCACGTTCCGCTGTGCTTCGACCGCAAGGGCGATGTAATTTATCTGATTGGCGAAAGTGCCGACGACATCAACTGCTCCGAATACCTATATTCATATCACAGGGTTAAAAAGTCGCCAGCACCTAAGTTCGACCTCGATTTTGAAGTGAAACTCTCGAAACTTTTGCAGGTTCTTGCTGCAAAGAAACTTGTAAAGTCGATGCACGACGTTTCTGACGGCGGTTTGTACATCACTTTGCTCGAATCGGCAATGCCAAACAACCTCGGTTTCGACATCACAACTGCAAGCGAATTCCGTACCGACGCCTTCCTCTTTGGTGAGTCGCAGGGTCGTGTTGTTGTTTCGATGGACGAAGACCAGGAGGACGATTTTGTTGACTTCATGATGAAGGAAAAGATTCCGTTCTCACTGCTCGGTCATGTTACTAAGGGTGAACTCAGAATCGACGACGAGTCGTTCGGCTTCATCAAGGATGCCAAGGAATTGTACGACAACGCCATCGGCAAGATAATGGAAAAATAATTAATTGATAATACGATGAAACCTGGTGTAAAGAAAGCCATTAAAATTCCGTGCATAATATTAGGAGTAATCCTAGTTCTGCTCATTATCGTGAACTTCATAGCAGGTCCGATAGCAAAAAGTTACATCAACAACCACTGCAAGGAACTTTGCGGACGTACGGTTACAGTCGAGAAGATAAGGACAAACCTCTTTGTCGGCAAGGTGAAAATCATGGGACTGAAGATGTTGGAACTCAACGACAAAGATGAGTTCTGCTCGTTCGACACGCTTATCGTGAAGATAAACCCGTTCAAGCTCATCAGCAACGAGGTTAAGCTCAACGAGATAACCCTCATAAACCCAAAGGCAGTGATTATTCAGGACGGTGATGCGTTCAACTTCGACAGCCTTATCGACTTCTATGCTTCCGACGAGGAAGAACCCGAAGAGGAAGACAGCACCAACTGGATTATCAACTTGAACGACATCACCTTGAAGGGTGGCGAAGTTGACTACCGTGATGTTGCAATAGGCAGTCAGTTCGATATGGGCAACTTGCAGCTTGAAATTCCGCACATATACTTCAGTGGTGAAGATACCGACGTTGGCATCAACCTCGACTTTGCCGAAGGCGGAAGACTTGGTCTGCAGGTGGCTTATGGAATGGAAAACGGCAAATACAACCTCGACATCGACCTCGAGGATTTCTCGCTGGCACCAGTTTTCCCGTATCTCAAGGAAAGCATGAATGTTTCATCGTTCGACGGCAAGCTCACTTCGAAGATT
>CACWOG010000076.1 GCA_902762455.1 uncultured Bacteroidia bacterium
TTTGACAAGTGTCCTGATGGTTTCTTTTGTAATTGCCATTGTAATTTTCTTTGGTCAGATACTGATTGTTGAAGTAGGCGGACAGATGTTTAACGTTTGCCACCTCGAAATCCTCGACTGGCTGATAATAGTTGGAGCAACATCCATAGTGCTGTGGATTGGTGAAATAGCTAGGGCTATCAGAAAACGGTAAAGAAATAATATGATTACAAGTCTTGATATAGATGCAAAATCATACGAACCGAACAACGTGTTCAGGATAGATGACAACACCGCCATTATCACTGACGGCAAATCCACATTCGGCATATACAAGGACCACATATATAAGATTCTGGATGGCGAAACAATTCCAACTTTCAATATAAGCGACATTGAAGAAATGGAATTGTACAACAAGCTTGCAACATACCTAAGGGAATACGGCACTCCATACCACGAAACAGACATTGACGATAGTGGCAGAACAATAATATTGCAAGACAAAGTATTAGGATATTCGCTTGGAGAAGACAAAGACGAAATTGCAAAAGACGGCTTTGAATACGATGATTTATACAACCTCGATTGTTCTATTTGCGAACTAATAGCCCCTCGCCTAAAACGCTTCAAGGAACTGGACCCTGGTTGCCCTTGCGATATGTCATTCGAAGAATGGCAAGGAATCCTTGACAAGATGATATGGTCTTTCGAAAATTATCGCAACAGCGACGAGATTGACGAAAACAGAGTAAACGAAGGCTTTGACTTATTCCACAAATATTTTCAAAACCTCTGGTACTAAACATAAAAACATAACAGCATTGAGAAAAATAGCAATTATTTGTGCGTTAATCGCCACATTTTTTACAATATGCATTAACACATATTCACAGCAAAATGCTCATTCCGATACAATTACAGTTGTTGCCGTAGGCGACATAATGTTCGGTTCCATCTTCCCCGACAGAAGCTACCTGCCGCCAAACGAAAACTACAAGGGTTTCCTCGACGAGGTTAAACCATACTTCAACGGCGACATCGTCTTCTGCAACATGGAAGGCGTACTTGCCGACACGCTTGTTCCCGAATGCTGTCCATTCTGCTTCGGGATGCCATCGGTATTTGCCAACGGATACAAGGAAGCCGGATTCAACCTAATCAGCGTCGGCAACAACCACGCAAACGACTTCCGCCAGTACGGACGCGAGAACACAGCGAAAATCCTCGACAAGATGGGATTCAACTGGGCAGGCTACGCAACAAAACCATCGTGTACATTCACAATAAATGGCATAAAGTACGGTTTCTGCGCATTCTCGCCCAACACAGCCATAGCCTATCTGCACGACAAGCAATTGGTAGCCAACACAATACGTTCGCTACGAAAAACTTGCGACATAGTAATCGTATCGATGCACTGCGGAGGCGAAGGCAAAAAGTACAGACATCTTACTCGTCAAGACGACTACTACATTGAGCAGAACCGCGGAAACGCATACCAGTTTGCCCACGATGCCATCGACAATGGTGCCGACATAGTTCTCGGACATGGTCCTCACGTGACACGTGCCATTGAAATCTACAAAGGTAAATTCATTGCCTACAGTATGGGCAACTTCTTCACATACAACACCATAAACATAAACGATGAAATGGGGCTCGCTCCTATTTTCCGTTTCAAGGTAAGTGCAAGCACAGGAAATTTTATCAGCGGAGAAATAATATCGACCTACCAGACAAAACCAAACAAAGGTCCGCACATTGACCCGCAAAAGCGAGTTCTGAAAATAATACAGGAACTCACCGCTGCCGACATCTACGACAATTTGCCGAGGATTTCAAACGATGGAAAAATTCTTCCTCCGAAATAAGCGTCTTCTTAATTCACAGAAAAAATCCCCAAAAAAGAGCCGCCCCATTATGGGAACGGCTCAGATATGAAAAATAATTCTCGGACAAATTTATTTTCTATCTTCAAGGTAGTCAATAATCGACTGCAAGATATAAAGTCCATCGGTATTGCCAAGTTCCTTGTCGGCTGCCCTTTCCGGGTGAGGCATCATACCGAAGACATTCTTTCCTGCATTGCATACGCCAGCAATGTTCATCAGTGAACCATTGGGGCAGTCAGCTTCCGAAAGATTGCCGTCCTTGTCGCAGTAGCGCCAAATTATCTGTCCGTTCTGATGCAATTGCTTCAAAACATCTTCCGGAGCATAATAACGACCTTCGCCGTGAGCAATAGGAATGTTCAGCGGCTTGTTCTTCGGAATCGACATCGTCATTGCCGTATCGTTGTTATCGGCCTTGATATACTGGTTCTTGCAGATGAACTTCTGGTTTGTATTGTGCAATAATGTTCCAGGCAGCAAACCCGATTCGCACAGAATCTGGAAACCATTGCAAACGCCAAATACGAATCCGCCCTTTGAAGCGAATTCAACTACCTTTTCCATTATAGGGGAAAACTTTGCTATTGCACCTGAACGCAAATAGTCGCCATACGAAAATCCACCCGGAATTGCTATTGCATCGCAACCCTGCAAATCGGTATCCTTGTGCCACAGTTCAACAACCTCCTGCTTCAGAATGTCGCGGAGAGCATAAACCATATCGTGATCGCAATTGGAACCCGGAAAAATTACTACACCAAATTTCATATATTATATTTTATTGATTTTCAACTGCCTTATAAGCTTCTCTCTTAGCACGAACAATCTCTCTCTGCTTTTCTATATTCTTGTTTACGCTTGAAAGATTGCTTTCGGTCTTAGTCTTGCTCTTAGTGTTCTTTTCTATTGTCTTGTTTGAAGAATCAATAGTCTTCTGGAATCCACCCAAAGACTTCTTATACGACTCTAACTTCTTTGTTTCCTTATCTCTTGCCTTCGAAGCCTTCTCAATAACATCACCGCTATTTTCAGGATTTATATCTCTTGCATATTCCTTAATCAACTGTTCTGATGTTTCAATCTTCGAGTTAGTACTCTGGATATTATCATTAGCTTCCTTTTTCTTCTGTTCTGCCTTGTCAAGGTTTTTCTGGTAACCATCTATCGACTTCTGATATCCAGCGGCTTTCTTCTCTGATGATGCAAGTTTCTTCTCTTCCTTGCTTACTTCCTTGCCAAGCTTTGCGAGAATAGCATCGCGGTTCTTTGCGGTAAGGTCATTTGCAAAGACTTTCAACATATTGGATGCTGTCGGATACAAAGCTGGAGCCTGCGACGAAGTTATAAAAGCATTTGCTCCGAGTGAGAAAGCAACAACAACATTTACATCTGTAGAACCCTTCGACTGGCTGATATTTGCGAAAACATCAATAGGATTCTCGCTTAGTGCGGGGATAATAACATTATCAATGGTAATAAGGTTCTTCTTTGCTGTCAACGTTTCTGGGTTGTAGCCCTTCATCATATTGGTAAATTCCTTTATTACAGTCTTAGCATCCGAAAACATGACCTTAGTTGCCATTGATGGATAACTTGCCTTGCCAAAAACACCCGTTGTTTCTACAACATCTACCCTCTGTGCATAAATAGCAGCCGAGAGTACCAATGCCACAACAATCATTAAAAATCTTTTCATCTTCCTTTAATTAAAATAATAAAATTAATAATACATTTAACAATTTGCAAAGATAGTATTTTTTTCCCGACCCTTACATCTAACTCTAAAATTTAATATCAACAATCTTATACTGCATTAGACAATGATTTACAAACGCTTGTTAACAACCTACATAAAAGACAGAATCGGCATATTCCATTTTTTCGCAACTTTGCCAGAAAATAAAACGAATGAAAACACCTAAATACTTATCTAAAGGTAGCAAGATTGCAATCGTAAGTCCTGCTGGATACATAAATCCTGACTTTGTAAAATCAGCCGAAGCATATTTAAAATCAATCGGTTACAACGTTGAAATCTCCGAACATTGCCTCGGCAGATTCAACCAGATGGCAAGCACCGACGATGAACGGCTTGCCGACTTGCAACAAGCACTCGACAATCCTGAAATCAATGCAATACTCTGTTCGCGAGGCGGTTACGGTGTAAACCACATAATCGACAAGATTGATATGACAAAGTTTGCAAAAAAGCCTAAATGGATTCTCGGCTTCAGCGACATAACCAACCTGCACCTACTGGCGAACAAGCACGGCGTTAGAAGTCTGCATTGCCAGATGGCAAAGGCAATCCACAATAATTCAGAAGCCGAATGCATAAAAAATATCTTCAGGATTCTTGAAGGGGAAAAAATCTCGTACACATTCGAACCCAACGAGTTAAACAGGAAAGGCACTGTAAAAGGCGAACTTATTGGCGGAAACATGTCGATAATATACAGCCTGCAGGGAACCGACTTCGCCATCGACTGCGACGACAAGATTCTCTTCATCGAAGACCTAAACGAATACCTATACCACCTCGACCGCATGATGCTCAACCTGAAAATGAGCGGCAAACTTGCAAAACTGCGAGGACTTGTCGTTGGCTCGTTCAGCGACATGAAGGACAATGCAAGTCCATTTGGCAAGACAGCCTACGAAATAGTAAAGGCCCACACAGCCGAATATTCCTACCCTATCGGCTTTGGAATTCCCGTCGGACATATCGACGACAACCAGCCTCTGGTCGAAGGCGGACAATATCGCCTTGAAATTTCAGACACAAACTGCTCATTGACAATGCTTTAAAAACATTTCAAAAAAAGTTTTGCCATACGAGCAAAAAGGACTATCTTTGCAGTCCATTTTAGGCGGGGTGTGGTGCAGTTGGCTAGCATTCTTGCATGGGGTGCAAGCGGTCGCGCGTTCGAGTCGCGCCACTCCGACAAAAGCGACAATCGATTTTCGGTTGTCGCTTTTTTTCGTATGAAACAAAAAAAACGGCCGGAACTAATTCCGACCGCTAATATGAAAAGAAAACTATTTTTATTGAGCATCTTCAATGTTGCCGACAATCTTTACGACCATACTTGAATTTGTCGGGTCGTTGGTTGTGATTGTAATCGGCTTGCTCTGGTGACCTTTCTTTCCTGCCGAATTGAAAGTAGCCTTTATGAAGCTTTCCTCACCCGGCTTAATCACCATCTTTTCTGGATTTGGAACTGTGCAACCGCAAGTTGCCTTTACCTTACGGATTATAAGGTCTGACTTGCCTTCGTTCTTAAACTTGTACTGGTAGGTAACCTTGTCGCCCTGCTTGATTGTACCGAAGTCATATTCTGTCTGCTCGAACACAATCTTAGGTGCATTAGCTAGTTCGGTTGGTGACAAATGCGAGAAATCCTCTACTATTGTGGCACTTACAGTAATTTTGTTCTTGCTGCTAACACTATCGTTTACAACAACAGAAATTCTGTCCTGAAGGAATCCCCAGTCGCCTTTCTGCTTGCCGTCGTAGGTAACATAAATCTTACCTTCCTGTCCCATCTTGTCGTTTGGTTTCTTTGCTGCCAAAGTTGCAGGCTCCATCTTTATGGTTATGTGCTTCGGAACATTCTGGAAAGTAACCTTCATCGGAGCAGCTGTCATATTGACAACGCCAATAGTATCGGTCTTTACTTCAGTATTAAGCACATTATTCAAAGCAAGGTGAGTAGTTTTCAACCTCAATCCGCTGAAATCCTTTGGATAATAATCCTCGACACCTTTCTCGCGCGGAGTAACTTCGCCAGAGATTGTAAGGATTGTTGTCGGAGCTTCGCAGTTGGTTGTCACGGTTATCGACTTGTTGAATCTTCCCGGACGGTTCTGCGGGTTGTACGAAGCCTTAACAAAACCTTTCTTTCCTTGAGGAATAGGCTCCTTGGTATAGTCGGTTGCAGTACATCCGCACGATGCCTTAACGTTTGTTAGCACCAGAGGTTCTCCTCCGACATTGGTAAACTCGAATACGGCGGTCTGCAAACCAGCCTCTTCCTTAAATACGCCAAAGTCGTGAGATGTCTTATCCCACGAAATCTGTGGCTGCTTTGTCTGAGCAAATACTGCTGCAGCAAAGAATAAAGTCAAAAAAGCAAAAAATACCTTTTTCATAATACCTTAATTTAATAGGTTCAATTAATTATTTTTCTCCTTCCGGTTGTGGTGCAGCAGGAATGACTTCACCAGTTATCCTTACTATCGAAGTAGGCTGGAACTCATTGGTAGTCACAGTTATCTGCTTTGAGAACTTACCCGGACGGTTTTTAGGATTGTAAGATGCCTTAACATAACCCTTTGCACCCGGCTGAACGGGTTCCTTGGTGTAGTCGGTTGCTGTACATCCGCACGATGCCTTAACATTAGTGAGGAACAAAGGCTTGTCGCCAGTGTTTGTAAACTCGAATATTGCAGTCTGAATGCCGTCTGCCTCATTGAAAGTACCGAAGTCGTGAACTGTCTTTTCCCACGAAATTGCCGGACCTTCCTGCTGTGCCATCATAACTCCTGAAAACACAATTGCCAATGTCAATAAAACTAATCTTCTCATAACCATTAATTTTTTTACGGTTGCAAAAATATCATTATTTCAAAAAATATACTCTATCCTATTTACAAATTGCAGTCCAAAAAAACATAAAATATCAATCCGATGAATTAAAAAAATGTTAAACCTACAAATCCATAAAATTTATTCTTGCCTGCGGAACCACCGAAAGCGTTGATACTTTGCCTTTTAGGTACATATAATAGCCCACAAGGGCAATCATTGCGGCATTGTCGGTTGTATAGCTGATTTTGGGAATATAGACCTCCCATTTTTTCTTTTCGGCTGCCAAAAGCATACGGTTGCGCAGTCCTGAATTTGCCGAAACGCCTCCCGAAATAGCCACGCGACGGATGCCAGTCTGCTTCACCGCCTTCTCCAGCTTGTTGAACAGGATGTCGATTATGGTCTTCTGCAACGACGCAGCCAAGTCGTTGACATTTTCCGTTATGAAATTCGGATTCTTCGCCACCTCATCGCGCACAGTGTAGAGAAACGAAGTCTTCAGTCCGCTGAAACTATAGTCGAACCCTGGAATTGACGGCTTTGCAAACTTGAAGCGGTTTTCGTCACCTATTTTCGAGAGCCTGTCAATCACCGGACCGCCCGGATATGGCAACCCCATCACCTTGGCGCACTTGTCGAAGGCCTCCCCTGCCGCATCGTCGATTGTCTTGCCAATAATCTCAAAATCAAGGTAATCCCTTACAACAACAATCTGCGAATGACCACCCGAAACAAGCAGGCAGAGAAACGGAAATTTCGGCACACAATCGTCCTCGTCCTTTTCGCGAAGGAAATGCGCAAGTATATGTCCGTGAAGATGGTTAACACCTACCAGAGGAATATCCAATGCCGCCGAAAGCCCCTTTGCAAACGATGCTCCCACAAGCAAAGAACCGAGCAGACCAGGTCCTTTTGTAAAGGCAATTGCGTCAATTTCGCTCATTGCAACCTCGGCACGCGACAAAGCCTCCTTCACGACAAGCACAATATTCTGCTGGTGAGCACGGCTTGCCAGTTCGGGAACTACCCCGCCATACTTTTCGTGAATAGCTTGAGTATTAATGACATTCGACAACAATTTTCCATCACATACAACTGCTGCCGACGTATCGTCGCACGAAGATTCTATACCTAAAATTTTCACTGCAATTTTTTTTGCAAATTTACAATTCTTTAAATTAGCCTATCAATTATTTTTAAGATATTTGCAAGTTAATATTTAAACTGCCCGAATTTTGTTCAGATATAAGGTCAGAAGGTTTTTTATCATTTTGTTCTTGCTAATAGTCAAGGACTTAATCCTTATTATAACCATACTGTACTCACCATATCTGCAAAGCCTGATTGCAAAAAAAGCCATCGAATATTTCGCCAATACCTATAATATTGAACTTAGCGTGGGCGAAGTCTATCTGAAAATACCCAACCAGATTGTATTTTCCGACATCGTAATGAAGGATTCCTGCAGTAACGTTCTGCTTTCGGCCGATGGTCTTGACGCAACGGTTGACAGGTTTTCCATTCGCAACAACTTCCTGCTTCTGTCAGAAGTAAACCTAAAAAGCCCGCTTATAAACGTTTATGTAGATGAAACCGGAAACGCCAACTACAGCTATATCCTCGACAAGTTTGCAAGCGAAGACACTACATCACTGGATTTCAACATAATATGCCGACAACTTTCAATCACAAACGGTCATCTGAAATATCTTGACAAAAGATACGACAACACAGCAAGTTCATTCAAGCCGTCGGATATTGAAATAAAGGATTTCAATGCAGGAATAAGCAGGTTCAGATATATGCACGACACCATCAGCGTCAACATCGACAATTTTTCGCTCAACGAAAAATCGGGCATCGCACTGAACGACCTTTCCTGTAAAATCAAATACTACGACAAAGGCATAAGTATCAACGACATAAATGCGCAGACCGACTATTCACGGCTCGTATGCTCCGAAATCGCAGTAGTCGGCAAGGACAGCCTCTATCTCAGCGACCCTATTGATAAGATTGAGAAACTTACGGTGAACATCGACACTATAATTTTCAGCGTCGCCGACTTGGCACCATTTATGCCTCAATATGCAGGACTTTCGGACAGCATTCACATGCGTGGCAACTTCTCGGGCAGGCTCGACGACTTCAAATTCAAGAACTT
>CACWOG010000077.1 GCA_902762455.1 uncultured Bacteroidia bacterium
ATAATAGTAAAACCAGAACTTAAAATGCTTGTCGATAACAACTTCAAGGAATATGAAGAACTGGTACTTGACGAAGCAAAAAAGCAAACAGAGAAAGCATCCGCAAGCGTTACACTGGCAATTGTTGCAGTTATAATATCCGCACTCACATTATTATTCACGATAATATTGTAATAGTATAGCAAGTGGCTATATAATCTTTATAATGAGACGATTAAAAATCTTCCACAAGTTGTGGAAAAATTGGAAAACGGAAATTAACCTTTATAGTGTCGGGTGTGTAATGCGCAAATAATTCTCCCGACAAGCACAGGATAAGCAGTGCTCTATGGTGCGAAATACCACGAATTAAATTCTAATAATAATTTTGGCGCGTTACTAATGTAAAAAACATTATATTTGCACCAAAATTATTCAAGATGACTTTACTGAAATGGATAAGAAACAGGGCTGTACATGGAATGCCGACATTCTCTATTGAAGAAATAAGGAGTGCCGGTGTGTGTGCCTCTGAACAAATCTTGCAGAATGAACTATCGATGCTTTCCGCAAACAAGACAATCGCTAATGTGTATCGCGGATTCTATGTTATATTCCCTGCCCATTATGTACTTCGTGGCTCTATACCCGCAACATACTACATTGACCAACTGATGAATTATATGGGAAAACCATATTATACAAGTATGCTCAGTGCCGCTGAATTGCTGGGTGCTGCACATCAACGACCACAGAATTATTCAGTAATGACGGTTTTTCCAAAGCGAAGGGTAGTTTCGAAACGAAATGTGACTGTGGAATGGTTCTACAGGGAGAGAATACCAGAGGAGTGCATCATTACAAAAAATACGGAAACAGGAACCATACGCATTTCAAATGCCCTGCTTACTGCAGTTGACATCATACAGTACCAGCAACACATAGGAGGCCTTTCGCGTGCAACTACAATTCTTGAAGAATTGACTGAACAAATTGACATTACAAAGGATTTCAAGCTGCTGGCTCCGTATGTAAAAACCGTTGTGTGGCAGCGTTTGGGATATTTGCTAGAGAACATAGTCGGAGAAAAGGAACTCTCCGACAAACTGTACAATCAATTGCAAACATCTGCAATCCATATTCAGTATGCACCTCTTAGCACAACGGCAGACAATGAGTACAAGGAACGCGACATCCGCTGGAAATTAAACATAAACACAGATATAGAATCAGAGGAACTATGATAAACAGAAACGCCATACAGCAATGGAGTGAACATGCTCCGTGGATTGAAAATGCACAAATAGAACAAGACCTGATAATATGCCGAGCTTTGGTTGCAATTTTCAGTGATGAGTTTCTTGCTTCCCAATTGGCTTTTCGCGGAGGCACTGCACTGCACAAACTTTACTTGTCTCCACAACCACGCTACAGCGAGGACATCGACTTGGTTCAAATTAATCCAGGTCCAATTAAACCAATAATGTATAGGCTCGGAGAAGTGCTTGATTTCCTGCCTGACAGGACTACAAAACAAAAGCGGTACAATAATACGATGTATTTCCGTATGGAATCTGAAATACCACCGACAATCCCCATACGCCTGAAGATTGAAATCAACTGCTTCGAACATTTCAATGTGCTGGGACTGACAAAGGTTCCGTTCCGCATTGAAAACTCATGGTTTTCAGGAGACGCACAAATTACCACATATCATTTTGAAGAACTTCTTGGCACAAAACTCCGCGCACTTTATCAACGCAAGAAAGGCCGTGACCTGTTTGACCTTTACATTGCTTTGCAACAAAAAGAAACAGATGTGGACAAAGTTCTGAAATGCTACAGGGAGTATATGGAATTTGTAGTTGGCAAAGCTCCATCATACAAGCAATACGTCAACAATATGGAAGAAAAAATGAATGACAGAGAGTTTTTAGATGACACTCACGCCCTTTTGCGACCAAACATTGAATTTAAACCAGCGGATGCATATAAGCAGATATTCAAAACATTCATTGACAAAATGGAAGGCAAAAGAGACTAACAGAACTATTAGTTACATAACCCTGTTTTGTCGGATTTGCAACCTTCAGCTCACTGCATAATAGTAATCCTCCTCTCTTACATATCAGCCATCGCAACTCGCAAATAATTCTCTCAACAAGCACAATACAAGTGGAACCCAATGGTGATGATGTTTTTAAATCTGCAAATAAATCCAACGAAACGCACCATATAATCCAGGAAATATATATCTTTGTCGCACAAAAAATAAAGTACGATGAAAAGATCATTATTTCTATTATTCGCCATCGTTTCTGTAGCAGGAATGATAGCATTCAGCGGTTGCGATACAAATGTAACAACCTATACGGTAACTTTCGATGCCAACGGCGGCGAAGGAACCATGGATACACAATTGTTTACCGAAGACTACGAAAAAGCGCTTAGTGCCAACAAGTTCACTCGCGAAGGCTTTTCGTTTGCAGGATGGAACACAGTGCGCGACGGCTCTGGCACTTCCTACACCGACCAGCAGAAAATAAAAGTGGTTGCCGACATGACACTCTACGCACAATGGAACGAAGAACGCCCCGTAACCATGCACAACGGTCACGAATACATCGACCTTGGATTGCCAAGCGGAAACTTATGGGCAACTTGTAACATAGGCGCCGATGTTCCCGAAGCTGCCGGGAACTATTACGCATGGGCCGAAACAGCGCCAAAACAGACTTATACCACCGAAAATTACCCGTATATACGCCTTGTGGTAGAAGATGAAGATACTCTTCGAAAGCTTACAAAGTACTGCCCATACAGCGATTACGGATACGAAGGCTTCACCGATGAACTGGCATCACTTTTAGCTGAAGACGACGCCGCAGCAGTAAACTGGGGCGGACAATGGAAAACACCATCGGAAGATGACTATATGGAACTGATTGAAAATTGCACAATAACAACAGATACCATAAACAATGTGGTAGGACTTACCTTTAAGGCCGAAAACGGAAACTCAATCTTCATGCCTGCCGTCCGCTATTATAGTGATGAAGGTCTAGCCGATTATGTTTGCGGTCGTTACTGGACAAGTACGCTGGCAACCGACATAAGCTATACAGACCCGATTTGTGCAATGAATTGCACTTTTTATCTCGAAAACGAATACGCAGATGTGTACCCATGGGTTCGCGATTGCGGTTTGCCGGTGAGGGCAATATGCACGCTTAGCGAATAGAAATATAAGGTTCAACGTTTAAAGTTCAAATGGTTCAACGTTTATGGGTTTGAATGCCACTTGTCGTGTCGGATTGTAAATCCGACACCCTTGAATATAAGCATTTCTAATGCGCAAACAAATCAATCCCTATTCCTCCACACCATAGCACTTCAAGACAGCATCTACATACTCAATATTCTTTTTGCCTAATGCCTTCCATACTTTTGTTTTGAAACTTTCGATTGTTCGGCTTGTCATTAAGGCACTTACCAACTGCTCGTGGTATTTCTTCGGAACATCTGTAGCCGAAAGTAGCTTCTGATATTTTTCCCTGCGGGCTTCTTTTGATTCCGGCAACACCGATTGCCAGTCAATCTTGGCTGGTTCCAGCTTTTTATTGGCTATATTCACATACGAGTCCACCACAACATTTTTGTTCAGCTTGGTTGCATAAACCAATGCCGACTTATACCCGTTGTCCTTGGACACAATATGGATTTCCTTCTTGCTCCTGGCACGGCACTCGTATCCCGCACGCACCGAAACCATAAAATCGAGCGCGTTTTTTCCAGCATACGAAAGACATTCATAACTTATCTTGACACCCCTGTCCTTGTATGCGCTTAAAAGCTCCATTACAATCGAAATGTCACCCGAATAAAAGATAACCAGCTCGTCATCGCTTCCCAACTTGGATATGCCAGTAAGACCCGCCAAACCTACATTCTCGTAATCAATCAAAAATATCTGCTTCATACCTATACCGATTTCAGCACAAAGATATTGTTTTAATTGCAAATGACGCACAAGATAACTACGCCACAAGTAACCTTATACACAAAAAAGCCACCTTATCGGTGGCTAATTTATCCGCTATAAATGAAATGTTTTACTTATTTACGCTAGCATTCAACTCGTTAATAGCATCACCTACTTGCTTTGCGCACTGGCCTCCAATGTTAATGTCTCTTAGGAGTTTTATTCCAGCAGCAGGCTTTTTGTCTTTCCAGCTTCCTATTACAGCCACAGCATCATCACACTTTCCTTCGTCAATGAATCTGTTTACCTTATCAATGTCAGCTTGTGTAATAGTTGCAACCTTCTCTTGGGCTTGAGGTTGTGGAGTTTCGACTTTTTGGCCAGTTTCCTTGCCCTTAGTCTCATCTACAGTTTCTGTCGTAGCGTTAGAATTTTCACCATTACCCTTGTCTCCGCAATCGCAGTCGCAGCAAGACACACCCATAAGTGCTATAAATAAAGCACTTGCAATAACTAATAATATTCTTTTCATTTGGTTAAAATAATTAAAGTTTATGTCTGCAAATATATTGTTTTTTTATGAATCCTTTGCAATCTGATAAAAGTTATTTCTCCCCTATCAGCCGTTCCATATATCCGACAAACTCTTCAAGCTTCACAGCCTTGCTGATGTCAGCTTCGCCACTTCGTGTCCTGCGGAGTGATTTAAGGTAGGCACCATTGCCGAGGCTTCTGCCAAACTCGTCGGCTAACGAACGAATGTAAGTACCTTTGCTACAAGTTATTGTCACATCAATGAGCGGAAATTCCATTTTGTTGACCGTGATGTCGTAAACTGTTATTTTCTTGTGTTTCAGCTCCACTGTACGACCTTTACGTGCAAATTCGTAGGCACGTTTTCCGTTTACCTGAACAGCAGAATACACAGGTGGCATCTGTTCGCGTTCGCCGCAAAGTCCTGCAAGAGCCTTGCGAACATCGTCCTCGGTAATGCCCGAAATATCAAAGGTCTTGTCAATCTTGGTTTCCAAATCGAACGACGGCGTTGTCGCACCAAGGCAAAACTCGGCTTCGTAAACCTTAGTGCCACCCTGCAGTTCCTCTATCAGCTTGGTTTTCTTGCCAGTACAAAGAATAAGCAATCCCGTTGCAAGCGGGTCGAGAGTGCCAGCGTGACCAACCTTGAACTTGCGTATGCCCGTATATTCGCTGATTTTCTTGCGCACCTTATTCACCACGTCAAACGATGTCCACGAGTAGGGCTTGTCGAAGATTATGACTTCGCCAGTCTCAAAATCTGGCAACCTGTCGAACGAGAAATATTCCATTTAGCTGAGGAAAATTATGGAAACAAGTCCTACGATGGCGCAATACACAGCAAACCATATCAGTTTGCCCTTCTTCACTATGTTTATCATCCACTTGCAAGCGAGGCATCCAACCACAAAAGCCGTGATAAAACCCACTGCCAATGGCAAAAATCCAATAGAATTCATCGCTGCATCGGCACTTCCCTTTGCCATTTTCAGCACATCCAGCAATGCTTCGCCAAGGATAGGAGGAATCACCATAAGGAACGAGAACTGAGCCAGTTTTTCCTTCTTGTTGCCAAGCAGAAGTCCTGTGGCTATGGTGCTTCCCGAACGCGAAAGTCCCGGCAAAACTGCCACAGCCTGAGCGATACCTATGACAAAGGCATCAAGCATCGAGATTTTTTCCTTCTGGCGTGGTTTTGCAAAATATGCAAATGCAAGCAGAGCAGCTGTTACAAGCAGACAAATTCCGACAACGAGCAGTCCCGAACCGAAAATCTCTTCAACGGTGTCCTTGAATAGAAATCCCACAACAGCAACGGGAATCATGGAAATCAGAATGTTGACTACATATTTCATCTCGTCGTTCCACTTGAACTTGAAGAATCCCTTGAACAGCCATACGATTTCTTTCCACAATATTACCAATGTGCTAAGCACTGTGGCCACATGTACTGCAACCGTAAATGCCAGGTTTTCCTCGCCGCTAAGCCCGAAAAGTTTTGCACCGATAGCAAGATGTCCGCTGCTGCTCACTGGCAGATATTCGGTAAGTCCTTGTATAAGACCAAGTATTAATGCTTCTAACCAATCCATCTGCTAGTCTTTTTTAGTGCGCGGACGCCACATAATTGCAAAAATTTCAACTGCAAAGCCAATTATCAGCACTATCGGAGCAAGCGTTATGCGGCGGAAACTGAATATTTCGTCACCATTGAACACGTTGGGGTCTGTAGATGCACCACCCGACATAAGTGCGTAGCCTATAACAAGTATTGCAAAGCCTATTGCAAGCGCGATATAGTTCTTCTTTCCAAGAGCAAAGCCGTTTTTTCCGTTTTCGGAAATTGCTTTTTCATTCTGATTTTCAATCTTTGCCATATCGTAAAAGTCAAAATTCCATATTAAAAATAAACTGCAAATATAGTACATTAGGCTGGAAACGAAAAATGGAAATTTTGGATTTTTGTAGATTAAAGATTCAAGAACCTTTTACCTATTTAATATATGGTCGCTTGTGAAACATAGTACACTTAATAATTCCAGTTATAATTAATTGTGTCTCCTTGCTCGCAAATGTATTTTCTGCTTTTGTAATCCGAAGTCCCCTTGCGTACAAGGTAGCGGTTTACTGTTATTTCGTCGCCAGCTACAATGTTGCACACAAACTCTTCGTTAACGTTTAGACCTTCGAACGAATAGTAATCCGACGAGCAACATTCCGAGCATAATGGATTTATTCCATCCACTTTAATTCTAGCAACATCGTTTTCGTCGCCCTGATATGCACCGTATGCGTTGCGAATCTTGAATTTTATGTAGCCAGCCTTGGGAATTGCCATATTTTTCTCGTATTCCGAAGCTGTTTCTTCGGGCATAAAGTCAGTAATATTAGGGTGATAACCGTCCTTTGAAAGGCGCAGGCTGTATTCGCCGGCAGCAACAGGTTCAAATTCGAGGCTGTAGTTTCCTTCGGAATCGGTAACAGTTGACGCAAATTTTTCAAAAGTGCCGGAAAAACTGCCAGAAGTTATCCTTGTAAGATATAAATCTACAGTCACATCGCCTACTGCTTCGCCAGTTGACATGTCGGAAACCTTTCCATAAATGTGATTTTCAGCCTTTTTACACGAACTTGCACTTATTCCAAATGTTATGATAATCAATGCGATGAAAAAAATATTTTTTATTCCGTTCATTTTTTTTGCTGTTAGTCCGATAAGTATTAATTTCGTTGTCAAAATTAATAAAAATTTTTCTATGGAAGTATTAAGTAATCTTGAGCCGAAAAAAGTTTGGCAGTATTTTGAACAGATAACAAAAGTTCCGCGTCCCTCGAAGAAAGAGGATAAGATGGTGGAATTCCTGATGAAGTTTGCAAAGGACAACAACCTCGAAGCTCGCCGCGACAAGGTTGGCAATGTTGTAATCCGTAAGCCCGCAACCAAGGGCATGGAAAACCGCAAGACAGTGGTTTTGCAGTCGCACATGGATATGGTATGCGAAAAGAACCGCGATGTAAAGATTGACTTCGACAACGAAGGCGTCACCCCGTACATCGATGGCGAATGGGTAAAGGCAAAAGGTACAACCCTTGGTGCCGACGACGGCATTGGCTGTGCAGCCGAGATGGCAATCCTTACCGACGACAGCGTTGAACACGGACCAATCGAGTGCTTGTTTACAATCGACGAGGAAACCGGTCTTACAGGCGCATTTGCACTTGAAGCTGGATTTTTCGATGGCGAAATCCTTCTCAACCTCGACTCCGAGGACGAAGGCGAAATGTTCATAGGTTGCGCCGGCGGTATCGACACTGTTGCCGACTTTGCATACAAGAAGGAAGCCGTTCCCGAGCATCATGTTGCTTACAAGTTCATTATCAACGGACTTGCTGGTGGACACAGCGGCGACGAAATCAACAAGGGACTTGGCAACTCCAACAAGATAGCCAACCGTTTCCTGCAGAAAATCACAAGCAAGTACTTTGCTCGCCTTGCACATTTCGACGGTGGCAACAAGCGCAACGCCATTCCGCGTGAGGCAGAATTCGTTTTCACCGTTAAGGCCGACTTTGCCGAGGATGTAAGGAAGGAATTTGCCAAGTTCAAGGAAGACATTATCAAGGAGATAAAGATAACCGAGCCTAACATCAACTTGGAACTTCACGAAGAGGCTATGCCGGCTTTCGTAATTGACGAGGAAACACAGCGCAGACTTGTGATGGCAGTTTCGGCTTGTCCTCACGGAGTACACGCTTGGAGCCCTGCAATTAAGGGTTTGGTCGAGACATCAACCAACCTTGCATCGGTAAAGTTCTACGACGACAAGATTCAGGTTACGACCAGCCAGCGCAGTTCGCTCGAATCGGGCAAGGAAGACATCAACACTATGGTTCGCAATGTGTTCCTGCTTGCAGGAGCAAAGGTAGAATCGGGTGACGGCTATCCGGGATGGGCACCGAATACCGATTCGGAAATTCTGAAGATTGTTGTTGCTTCGTACGAAAGGCTGTTCGGCAAGACTCCTGTTGTTCGTGCAATTCACGCAGGACTTGAGTGCGGTCTGTTCCTCGAGAAGTACCCGAACCTCGATATGGTTTCGTT
>CACWOG010000078.1 GCA_902762455.1 uncultured Bacteroidia bacterium
GATTCCGCATAGTCGAACATTACAACGCTCCCCGTTCCGTATCGCGTGTATGTTCTGACTTGTGGAACCTTTAGCTCACGCAGCGAAGCAAGTAATGACGGTCTTTTTTATAACTTGGTGATAATATGTTCATTATAAAAAACGCAAAGGTTTTGCAAAAAAACAGATTAATTTCAGTTGTTTGTAAAACTAGAGCCAAACTTTTTTTCTCCCCGTATCATATTTTTTATTATCTTGCGTTCTTATTTCGCATACAATATTTGATATGAAGAAGATATTTTGCATCGCATTATTATGCTTAGCCATTGCAACTCAATCGTTTGCTGGATTGGAAGTGTACTTTATGTACTCAAAATTCAACTCGCCGCAAGGTCAATACATTGAAACATATATGAGTACAATTGGCAGTTCTACTGTATTAAACAAGAACGCAAACGGCAAATTCCAGTCGGAAATTGAGGTCGTGATGGTATTCAAGACTGGCGACTCGATAGTGAACTTTGACAAGTATGTGCTTCGTAGCCCCGAAATAACCGACACTACTGGCGCAATTCCTAATTTCATTGATGTACAGCGTATTACTTTGCCAAATGGCTCTTATACTTTCGACATCAGCATTCGCGACATCAACAGCGAGAAGCCTCCTTACTGCTTCAGCGACAAAATTGATATCAATTTCACCGATGCACTTGCTTTCAGCGACATTGAACTGATAGAAAGCTATACCAAGTCGTCGGGCGAATCGTCGATTACAAAGAGCGGCTACGACCTTGTGCCATACGTCGCCAACTTCTTCCCCGAAAACATGAACACACTGAAATTCTACGTTGAAACTTACAATACAGATAAGGCTTTGAACGACGATTTTATGCTGAAATACCATATTGACGACCATTCCTCAGGTAAGGAAGTGCCTACTTGCAGCCGTTTCAAGAAGATGAAACCGAGCAATGTCGTGCCGTTTATCGGAGAACTAAGCATCGAGAAGCTTCCTAGTGGCAACTACGACCTTGTTGTAGAAATAGCCAACCGAAACAACAAAATTGTCGCCAGCAGCAAGTATTTCTTCCAGCGTCAGAACAAAAATACTTTCAGCAACGAGGAATATTCGGAACGGGCAAGGCAGTTTGACCTCAACAACACATTTGCCGGCGACATGTATTCGCGCGACTCGCTTGTTTATTATATAAAGTCGATGCGACCGATTGCTAGTGTTTACGAGCGTCCGTTCATCGACAACCAGTTGCGCAAGGCAGAGCTTGCAACCTTGCAAAAGTATTTTGTCGAGTTTTGGGTAAAGCGCAACTATCTTAATCCCGAGAGCGAATGGCTTAAGTATAAGCAGCAGGTTGAACTCGTAGAACGCAACTATGCGACCACTATCCGTCACGGATTTGAGACTGACAGGGGTGTGATTTATCTGCAATACGGCATTCCGAACCACATTTTCCAGTCGCCTATCGAAGCTGGTGCCTATCCTTACGAAATCTGGCAGTACTATCGTCTTGGCGAAGACAACAACTGCAAGTTCGTATTCTACAACCCAAGCATGGAAGGCCGTGAATTTGAACTGCTCCACTCTAACAAGCAAGGCGAAATCCACACTTTCAACTGGACTCGCTACTTGTCGCGAAGCAAATCGTCATCGTATGGAACATCAGATACTTACAATTCGGTTAACAATGTTTCGTCTGGTTATGGACTCAATACTTTCGACAACGACTGGGAACGTCGCGCAATAGAAGAATTTAACAAGTAACAACATGACACCAAGGATTTTAGAAGGCGACAATGCCAAATACATATTTTTCCCCGAAGAAGCCGATACCATACTTAACAGGACTGCATACGAAACCGTTTCTGTCGGAGCCAATGCCGAGACAAAGGAAAAGGTAATTCTAAAGAAAGTTTCGCCAGCACTTTTCGGCAACGACTCTCAGAGGTTCAAGTTCTTCGCAACCGTTTGCACCGAAGTCAAACTCGACGGACTTGTCGGTATCTGCGACATGATATTCGACGAAGGCGACATCTATTTGGTCTGCGAATACGTTTCGGGACGCACTTTGAAGGAACTTATATACGACCCGAAGTTTATGGACTATCGCAACGACATTTTTTTCCTGCGCATAATATCCAACTGCCTCGAGACCTTGTCGTTCATACACAAGCTGAAACTTTGCCACGGAAATCTGCGTCCCGAAAACATAATCGTGCAATGGGACGAATGCGAGGAGTTCGACTTCCTGCACCCGACGGCAAAAATCCTAAGCATCGAAAGTATAAAGCTTGGTTTCAAGAATATGCCGCTTATCCGCAAAGTTGACAGTTTGTACCAAAGTCCCGAACAACTGCTTGGTTTCGAAGACCTTGTCGGCGACTACAGCGACATCTACACTATGGGGCTTATACTTTACGAGGCAATTGCCCGCGAACCTGTATTTCCGTCGGACAAGCCTATTGTTAAACGCCAGCAGGTATTCAGTAAGATTGCTCAGCACTACCGCATCAACGATGAGGTTTATGCTCTCATTGAAAAGGCAACGGTAAAACCGTTCTCGTATATTCCAGGCTCCATCAGTGAGGACGCACAGAAACTTATCGTATTGAAATCGCTGAATGAAAGATACCAGAATACAGAAGCCTTTAAAAAGGATTTGGACGAACTGATTGGAAACCTATAATAATGGAATGGACAATGTATAATGTATAATTGATAATCTGTGGCGACGCGGCGCGCCACGTCGCCTACAAATCATCGAATCATCGAATCATCAAATCATCGAATCATCGAATCATCGAATCATCAAATTATCGAATCATCAAATTATCGAATCATCAAATTATTAAATAACTTAGAAACGGCGTCAGCCAGAAACCTAGAAACTCAGAAACGTGAAACATAGAAACTAATTAAATAACTAAATCTTAAAACTTATGACAGCAGACGAAAAAAACAGAATGCAGAAGAAATGGGATACTGAGATAAAGTCCCTCGACTCGTGGAGCATGTTCAAGGTAATGGGTGAACTCGTAAATGGATTTGACCACTATGCAAAATTAGGACCGTGCGTTGCAATATTCGGTTCGGCACGTACAAAGGAAGACAATCCTTACTACATCGGCGCAGAGGAAACTGCTTTCCAACTCGTTAAGAAGGGCTATGGTGTAATAACAGGTGGTGGACCTGGCATCATGGAAGCAGGTAACCGTGGCGCTCAGCGTGGCGGTGGTATCTCGGCAGGTTGCAACATCGTACTTGAATTCGAACAGGCCGCAAACAAGTACATCGATACCGACAAGCTCGTAACTTTCGACTACTTCTTTACCCGCAAGACAATGTTCATGCGTTATGCACAGGGATTCATCGTTTTCCCGGGCGGTTTCGGAACTTTCGACGAACTTTTCGAAGCAATCACATTGATACAGACCAAGAAGATTGCCAAGTTCCCAATTATACTCTATGGCTCAAAGTTCTGGAAAGGACTTTTCGAATGGGTTAAGGAAAGCGTACTTGACGGAGAACACAACATTTCAGAAAAGGACCTTGAAATCTACAACATCGTTGACAGTCCTGAAGAAGCAGTTAAGATTATCGAAGACTTCTACCGCAACTACGAACACAAGCCGAATTTCTAATCGGATATACAAAAAGGCTGTCGGAAACGATAGCCTTTTTGATTTTTACCTATAGTTTATCATATAAACGTTGGTTGCACCGTCCATTTCGCGGCGTTCAATTATTCGGCTGATGTTGCCATTTTTGTCGTATTCCAGCGATGCACTCGAAATTTCATCGCCATTGTGGTTGAATACTGATGTTTTCACAACCTTGTCGTTCTCATAAATGAAAACTTTCTTTTCGGCGGCACCGACTATGTGCTTGCGAGTAACTTCCGATAGTATGTCGTAGTCGGAACTTGTCATTTCTGGATTCTGTGCTCGCCTGAAAACCAATTCCTTCTGGTCGGTGGCAATGCTCGAAATAGAACCGTTGCTTATTACTTTGCCTAACGAATCTACTTCAGAAACCACAATGCTGTCAGCCATTCGCTCAATACGATAATTACTTGTAACAGAATTGCCGACGTAAGAAATCTGGCTTGAGAGCATATTGTCATTGTTATATTCGTAAATTGTTCCGCCAATCATGACCGAATCGGCTGTAAAATTGACTTCCTCGAAAGGCAGATTGCGGGAATTGTACTTTACGATTACAAATGATTTCGGGCGGTTGCCATCTCCGAAATACACAATTCGTGACGGCTGTCCGTTTTCGTTGTAATATGTCTCCGAAAACAAAACTTTAGTCCTAGATATGACATTGTCCTTTACCGTAACTTTCCACGTTACAGACGAATGGAACGAATTTTCCTTTATTTTCTGTGAATAGTTTCTGCACGAAACCGCATCGGATGCAGTAACAGGAATCCATACTTGCGACCATCCCGCCACCGACAACAACGAAACAAATAATGTCAGCAGGAAACGCTTCATTTATTTCTTGAACAATGAATCTACAAACTCGCGCTTGTCGAACATCTGAAGGTCGTCGATGCCTTCGCCGACACCTATGTACTTGATTGGAATCTTGAACTGGTCGGAAATGCCTATAACAACGCCGCCCTTTGCAGTACCGTCGAGTTTTGTAACAGCAAGCGAACTAACTTCGGTAGCCTTTACGAACTGCTTGGCCTGTTCGTAGGCGTTCTGTCCGGTAGAGCCGTCGAGAACCAGCAAAACCTCGTGCGGTGCTTCGGGAACGAGCTTTTGCATCACGCGCTTGATTTTCGACAGTTCGTTCATCAGGTTAATCTTGTTATGCAGACGACCGGCAGTGTCGATAAGGACAACGTCGGCTCCCGATTTCTTAGCCGAAGCCAGTGTGTCGTAAGCCACAGAAGCAGGGTCGGAGCCCATATCCTGACGAATCATGTGTACGCCAACTCTGTCGGCCCACACTTGCAGCTGGTCGATTGCGGCGGCACGGAAAGTGTCGGCAGCACCGATGTAAACATTTTTGCCTGCCTTCTTGAAGTTGTTAGCCAGCTTGCCGATAGTGGTAGTCTTGCCGACACCGTTAACACCTACGACCATAATTACATACGGAGAACCGTCGGGTGTGGTGAAATCGGGATTCTTCATATCGGGACCGTCTTCCATAAGCGAAGCGATGGTAGAACGGAGAAGCTCGTTCAGTTCGTCGGTACCGACATATTTTTCGGTCTTTACACGTTCCTTAATTTTGTCGATAATCTTTAACGTCGTATCAACGCCGACATCTGAAGTTATAAGGATTTCTTCAAGTTCGTCAAGTACGTCTTCATCGACTTTCGACTTGCTGAATATCAAGCGACTGATTTTTGAAAAAAGACCTGTACGGGTCTTTTCCAACCCGCTATCCAATTTTTCCTTCTTTTCCTTACCGAACAACCCGAAGAGTCCCATAACAAAACGATTAAAATAAAACGACAAAAAGCACCTGTCAAAATTTATACGGCAGGTGCTATAATTTCAATTGATTAAACAACTATTTCTTAAAAAAATCTTTTGCAAGATCCTTGTCCATGATAGCCGACTTGAACTGATATGCGCCGGTTTCAGGATTCTTAACCATCTTTATGCACTTAACGAAGACTTGTCCGCCTTCCTTCTTAAGGGTTGCAACAACTTTCTTTGCCATATCCTAAACTTATTTAATTTCTCTGTGAAGAGTAACCTTCTTCAGAATTGGGTTATACTTTCTCATCTCCAGTCTGTCAGGAGTGTTCTTTCTGTTCTTGGTTGTTATATACCTTGAAGTTCCCGGCAATCCAGATTCCTTATGCTCAGTGCATTCAAGTATCACCTGTACGCGATTTCCTTTACTTTTCTTTGCCATTTTTAATCCTCCCGACTAAAATTATTTAACAAAACCTTTCTTTTCGGCATCCTTAAGAGCAGCCTTCAAGCCCTTCTTTGCGATAGTTCTCATTGCCGAAGTGGTAAGTCTCATTTCAACCCACTGACCTGATTCTTCGTCAAAGATTCTCTTGGACTTCATGTTGATATCAAATATCCTTTTAGTTCTGCGTCTTGAGTGAGATACGTTGTTTCCCACCATCGCCGTTTTTCCTGTAATTTGACAAACTCGTGCCATAACTCTTTTATATTATTTCTCTTTTAAATTTCGGACTGCAAAAGTCGTACTTTTTTACTAAACCAGCAAATTTTTTTCTGATGTTTTTACCTTTTTTATTAACAAATAATTTAACGCACTGATTATTAATGTGTTATTTTTGATTTTAGACTTTAAAAACAATATTTTAAGCAAAAATATATTCATTTTTCTTGGCATTTCAACAGAAATAAAGTTAATTTGCATCTTTAAATTATACGCGAAAAATGAAACGAACGATTGTAACCATTGTGATTCTGCTCGTTACACTATTATGCGTAGCGCAGAAAAACGACAAGCGGAATTTGCTTCCGCCAAGTTTCAAAAACGGCACAACAACAGAAGTTGACCACATTTCGGTATATCCTCCATCGGCACAACTGATAGCAGAGGAGATCGAAGAAACCGAAAAAAACGGCACATTTTATAAAGTCGGTATACTTGTTCCGGTAAACACGACGGTAAAAAATTCAGGAACATGGGAAACGCTTGACAACGGACAGTTAATCTGGAGACTTCGTTTTTCGAGCGAGGGAGCAAAGGCTTCGGCATTGTATTTCGACAAGTTCGACATTCCTAACGGAGCCTCCGTGTATGTTTATACAAGCGACATGAAAATTGTTGACGGTCCTTACTTCCACAGTGACAATCCCACGGGCGGAGAATATATGATTGGAAACATCATTGGTGACGACATTACAATTGAATATGTGGCTCCGATGACAAAATCATTCGATGGAAAAGTTTCGTCAGACAATACCGCACCTATTATTAATATAGGCGAGTACGCATACGTGTTCCGTGGTGAAGGTGGTTTCGAAAGGGGAACTCGGGCAACAGGTTTCGGTTCTTCCGAAAGTTGCGAGGTTAATGTAAACTGTTCTGTCGGCGCCGACTGGAGAATCCAACAGCGTGGCGTGGCAAGAATACAAGTCCGAGAAGGCGGCAGTATTGGATATTGCACGGGTACGCTCATCAACAACACCAGTAACGACGGTACTCCATATTTCCTTACTGCAAACCACTGTGGACCTAATGCCACTGCAGCAAACTTTACCCAATGGAAATTCCGTTTCAACTACGAGGCTTCGGGTTGTTCAAATCCATCGTCGGAATCTTCAATCAACTATACCGATTTCACTGGCTGTACCAAGGTCGCCGAAGGCTCTAACAATGGCGGTTCTGATTTCTATCTGTTGAAACTTACAAGCTTTACAAAGCAGAATGCAATAAACATTGGTGCAATATACAATGGTTGGGATAGGGGAACATCAGCTCCAACTGGCGGTGGAGCAGGAATACACCATCCGTCTGGCGACATAAAGAAGATTTCATTCTTCACCTCCACTCCTACTACAACTTCCTACAATGGCGGCAGCGATATGACAGGAGCCTCAAATGCGCACTGGAAGATAACCTGGGTAAATAGCGGCAGCAAAACCGGTGTTACCGAAGGCGGCTCGTCAGGTTCTCCAATATTTAATTCTGCAGGACGAGTTTTCGGAACATTGAGCGGTGGCGCATCCTCTTGTTCTGCTGCATCGTATGCAAGATACGACTTGTACGGAAAAATGTCGTTCCACTGGGAAAACTCTGCAAACGGAACCACCAATGCATATAAGCTTAAACCATGGCTTGACCCGAACAACACTGGCGCAACAACCTGCAACTATTACGACCCGGCAAACTCTACACCGACCAATACGCTTTCGGTTTCGCCAACTTCACTCAGCTATACGGTCAATGGTGAAAGCAAGACAGTTACTGTTACTAGCAATACATCGTGGACGGCAACATCTTCGGCAAGTTGGTTGACTGTAAGTCCAGCATCAGGTTCAAACAATGGCACGATAACGGCTAGGGCATCTGCAAATACAGCGGCTTCGCAACGTACTGCCACAATCACAGTTTCTGCAAATGGTGTAAGTCCGCAGACAATCAGTGTAACACAGGCTGGAACTAGCGGTGTAGAACCTGTAGATGGTTCTGCTTTTACATACGACTTTGAGTCGTGTACGGCATGGGCTGTTGACAATTTCTCGCCTTGCCAGACTTACGATGGCGACGGGTTGGTAACTGGCGGAATCCAAGATGTGTCATTTACCAATAGCGGATATAAAGGTTCATACATTGCATTTCAAAACGGAACTGCAAATGGCTTTACCGCACATGGTGGTACTAAGTTCGGTTGCTGTATGTACGCGACTAATGGTGCGAACAACGACTGGTTTATTACTCCTGCCCTAATAATTACTAATGGTACAACATTCTCGTTCTGGGCACGCTCGGCAAACAATACATACGGTCTCGAACAATTCCGCGT
>CACWOG010000079.1 GCA_902762455.1 uncultured Bacteroidia bacterium
GACGGCAGTGATGGTTGTGTCGTATGCTTCTGCCCACCATCAGGGAAACTGTTTGTTGTATATGTTTGTTTCGGGATGTAACAGGTCGAAACCGTTGTCGAGGAATCCAGTTGCAAGCGCGTATCTGTCGTCCTGCGCCCATGCGTGGATAAAGGCAGGAAACTCGTTCATATACTTGAATTGTATTCCAATGCCTAATGCAATGATGAACGCCGCTGCGATCAGGTAGCCTTTTGCGTTTATTTTATCGTATCCTATCCGTTTCATTGATAATCTAATAACAAGGTACAAAATTAATTATTATCCTCGAATCCTCAAATCTTCAAATTTTCAACCTTTAGCTCAGCGTTAGCTAAACGCTTCAAATTATCAAATCTTTAAAATCGCAATTCGTACCTCGTAAATAATATTGTATCTTTGCGCAAAATTTTAACTGATGAATTATACGATACTTGATCCCGAGGAACATGGCTATGCAAAGGTTGAGAAGTTCAACAAGGAGAAGACTGAGCGTCTTGCTGGTCTTTACAGTGAGATACTTGGCATTCTTGGCGAGGATGTAAAGCGAGAGGGCTTGCTTAAGACCCCCGAACGCGTTGCCAAGGCAATGCAGTTCCTTACTCAGGGTTATGATATGGATGCTGAGGAAATAATCCGTTCGGCAATGTTCCGCGAGGATTATCGACAGATGGTAATTGTAAAGGACATAGAACTTTACAGTATGTGCGAGCATCACATGTTGCCGTTCTACGGCAAGGCGCATGTGGCGTACATTCCTAACCACTATATTACAGGATTGAGCAAGATTGCTCGCGTTGTGGATGTGTTTTCGCGTAGGTTGCAGGTGCAGGAAAGGTTGACAACACAAATAAAGGACTGCATACAGAATACTCTCGACCCTTTGGGCGTGGCGGTTGTAATTGAGGCGCACCACATGTGCATGCAGATGCGTGGCGTACAGAAGCAGAATTCTATCACCACTACTTCCGACTTTACTGGCGTATTCTTGAAGCAAGCAAAGACAAGACAGGAATTTTTATCATTAATTGACAGAAATAGATTGTAATGAAAGCATTGGTTTTTCCGGGACAAGGTTCCCAGTTCCCTGGTATGGGAAAAGATATGTACGATGCAAGCGAAAATGCTCGTAAGATGTTTAACCGTGCCGACGAGATTCTAGGCTTTGGCTTGTCGGACATAATGTTCAATGGCACTGATGAAGATTTGAAGCAGACTAAGGTTACTCAGCCGGCTGTTTTCCTTCATTCAGTGGTGTCGTTCTACGAGAAGTTTGCCAACGAGAATTTTGGTATGGTTGCAGGACATTCTTTAGGTGAATTTTCGGCATTGGTTGCAGCAGGTGTGCTAAGTTTTGAGGATGCCTTGGTTTTGGTATCGAAGCGAGCAATGGCAATGCAGAAGGCATGCGAGATGCAGAAATCGACAATGGCGGCTGTTATTCGTCTCGACCGTGCGATTGTGGAGCGTATCTGTGCTGAAACCGATGGCATTGTCGTGCCTGCCAACTACAATAGTCCCGAACAGATTGTGATTTCGGGTAGCGAGGAAGCCATAGATGCTGCTTGTATTAAGATGAAGGAAGCAGGAGCAAAACGCGCTTTGAAGTTGCAGGTTGGTGGTGCTTTCCATTCGCCGTTGATGGAGCCTGCATGCGAGGAACTTGCAAAGGCCATCGTGTCGATAAACTTCAACGATGCCAAGGTGCCTATATATCAGAATGTTGATGCTATGCCGCATACATCTGCCAATGAAATCCGCGAGAATCTTGTAAAACAACTTACTAGTGCGGTTCGCTGGAGCGATTCTGTGGTTAAGATGCACGAGGATGGAGCTGATGAATTCGTCGAAGTTGGTCCCGGACAGGTGCTGACAGGTCTTGTAGCGAAGATATTGAAGTAGCGAAATAATAATTAACGAAAAACATCAACCGTCTTTAGTTTCTGTTGATGTTTTTTTTGTGTATATAGTTTTGATTGTTGTTCGTAAACTCGGGTCAAACATTTTGTAAAAAGCGAAAAATAGGCGTATTTTTGCAAATCGAAATGAAAGTATAATTGATTATGAATAAACAGGAAAAATACGTTGTCACCATCAACCGCGAACTGGGTAGTGGCGGTCGTACTGTGGGACGTATGCTTGCCGAGAAGCTCGGCGTGGAGTTCTACGACAAGGCTCTCATCGAGGCTTTGGAGAAGAAGTACAATCTTAACATTGAGCAGATTGAGAAGTTGAAAGGTCAGAACCACGCCTGGTGGGCTGAGTTCGCACGGTCGATGTTCAGTGTCGATTTGGGCGTGCCCAATTACGGCAAGATGAATGCCTTGTACTACCTTGCTGTGATGGATTTCTCCGATGTGAAGCCGACGAGCGAGGAGGTTTTTGAGTCCGAAACGGAGATATTGAAAGGCATTGCCGAGGTGGAATCGTGCGTGGTGGCTGGACGTAGCGGCTTTTATGTTTTCCGCGACCATCCCAACCACCTAAATGTTTTTATTCAGGCCTCTATGCCGTATCGTGTCGAACGAGTGATGCGAAAGCAACAGATTACTGAGGAAGAAGCAGTAAAGACCATCAAAAAAGTTGACAAGATGCGCGAGAACTATGTGAAGAAATATACAGGCCTTTCGCGTTACGACACCCGCAACTACGACCTTGTCATCTCCGCCGACGGAAAGAGCGAGGAGCAGATTGTTGACATCATTATGAAATACATTGGATAATTAACTTTATTGGCAGCAGAAAGTCGCTTTTTATATAAGTTTGCAATTATAAATCAGTTTTTACTATGACAGCGGAACAGGAACGAATAATTAGCCTTACCAAGGTTCTCAATCAGCACAACTACAATTATTATGTGCTTAGTAATCCTACAATCAGCGATTTCGAGTTCGACAAGATGCTCGAGGAACTGACCGATTTGGAGAAGCGTTTCCCAGAGTTCCGCCAGCCCGATTCGCCTACAATGCGCGTCGGTAGCGACATTTCGAACGAGTTCAAGACTGTGGCTCACGATTACCGTATGCTGTCGCTCGGAAATACATATTCGGAAGGCGAAATTACCGAGTTCTACAACCGCATTGTCAAGGAGATAGAGCAGAAACCCGAAATAATCTGTGAACTCAAATTCGATGGCGCATCCATTTCGGTAAAGTACGAAAATGGTCAGTTTGTGAGGGCTGTAACCCGTGGCGATGGCGAAAAGGGCGACGATGTTACCGAAAACATACGCACGGTGAAGAGCATTCCGCTGTCAATAAATAGTGCAGAACTGCCCGATAAATTTGAGATTCGTGGCGAAATAATTATGCCACACAAGAGTTTCGATGCCTTGAACGCCGAGCGTATCGAAATTGGTGACACTCCGTTTGCAAATTGCCGCAATGCGACTTCTGGTTCGATAAAGCTTATAAATCCCAAAGAAGTGGCAAAACGCGGTCTGGATTGCTATTTCTACTATATGATGGGTCGAAATCTTCCTGCCAAGACTCACTACGAGTGCATGCAGGTGCTACGCCGTGCAGGTTTCAAGATTTCCGACCATGTGAAACTTTGCCACAGCCTGCAGGAAATTTTTGATTTCATACACTATTGGGACACAGAGAGACGCAATCTTCCGTTCGACATTGATGGCATTGTGCTGAAAGTTAATTCGTACGCGCAGCAGGAGATGTTGGGATTTACAGCCAAGAATCCTCGCTGGGCGATTGCCTACAAGTTCAAGGCTGAGCAGGTAAGTACCCGTCTTTTGAGCATCGACTATCAGGTGGGAAGAACTGGCGCAATAACGCCTGTTGCAAACCTTGAACCAGTGCAGTTGGCAGGAACTATTGTAAAACGTGCTTCTTTGCACAATGCCGACCAGATTGCCTTGCTCGATATCCGCGTGGGCGATATGGTGTATGTGGAGAAAGGCGGCGAGATTATTCCGAAGATTGTCGGTGTGGAATCTCACGATGTTTTCTCGGGAAAGACGCAATTCATAACAAAATGCCCCGAATGCGGTGCCGAATTGGTTCGCGTTGAGGGCGAAGCCAAGCATTTTTGTCCGAATTCCAATAACTGTCCACCGCAGATAAAAGGCAAGATTGAGCATTTCGTTTCGCGCAAGGCAATGAACATCGAGACCATCGGCGAAGAAACCGTTGCACTGATGTACGATGCGGGGCTTGTCCACAATATTGCCGACCTTTACGACCTTACAAAAGAGCAAGTTCTGAAGCTTGACCGTATGGCCGACAAGTCGGCGGAGAATATTATCAAGGGTATTGAAAGTTCGAAGCAAGTGCCGTTCGAGCGAGTGGTTTACGCACTTGGAATCAGGCATGTTGGTGAGACTATGGCTAAGAAACTGGCATTTGCCCTGAAGGATATCGAAACATTGTCGAATGCTACTGTGGAGCAACTAGTGGCGGTTGGCGACATAGGCGAGGTTATTGCGCAGAGCATTGTCGATTATTTCTCGAACGACGAGAATGTGAAGATTGTTGCACGACTGATTGATGCTGGTTTACAATTCAAGGTAAAGGAGCAGGAGAAATTGTCGTCGTCGCTGGAAGGAATGTCGGTGATAATTTCGGGAACTTTTACCCACTATTCGCGCGACGAGATAAAGAAGGTCATCGAATTGCACGGAGGAAAGAACGTATCATCCATTTCGAAGAATACCGACTTGTTTGTTACGGGCGAAAACATTGGCCCTGCCAAATTGGAAAAGGCAACCAAATTGAATATCAAGATGGTTGACGAGGATGAATTTAGGAGAATGATTGGGGAGAATGGATAATTAACAATTGACAATGGATAATGGACAATTGGTAATGAATAATTTATAATCTGTGGCGACGCGGCGCGCCATGTCGCTACATATAAACAACATAACATGAATTTTGACGAACTACGGATTTCAAAACAGCTGATAAATGCTTTAGAAGACATTGATATTGTGGAGCCTACGCCAATACAGGAAAAGTGCTTTCCGCGAATTTCATCGGGTGCCGATGTGATTGGCGTGGCGCAGACTGGTACGGGTAAGACTTTCGCATACTTGCTGCCAATTTTCAATGCGCTTGAGTTTTCGGAGCAGAAAAATCCGCGTGTGCTGGTGCTTGTGCCTACCCGTGAACTTGCAGTGCAGGTTCGCGACGAAGCCGAAAAACTTGCCAAGTATAAGAGCTATCGTATCAAGTGCGTTTATGGAGGCGCTAACATCAATACGCAGAAGGACAACATTTATACCGATGGTTGCGATGTGCTTATTGGTACTCCCGGTAGAATTTATGATATAGCGGTGACTGGTGTTTTGCGTTTCGCATCGGTGAAACGCCTTGTAATTGATGAAGTTGACGAGGTGTTGGATTTGGGTTTCCGTCCGCAGTTGGAGCAGATTCTCGAGATGTTGCCGCAGAAACGCCAGTCGATGATGTTTTCGTCAACCTTGACAGATGAGGTTAGTGCGTTTATACAGAAGCATTTCCGCAATCCAGAGACAATAGAGGTGACAAGGCGTTGTACGCCCGTGGAAAAGATTGAGCAGCGCGTGTATATGTTGCCGAACTTCAACACAAAGGTCAATTTCTTGAAAACAATTCTTGCTGATGCCGATGAATATCCAAAGGTGTTGATTTTTGCCGAAAACAAGAAGCAGGCCGACAGGCTGTTCGATATGCTTGATGCAAAATTTCCGGAAAGGGTAGGGGTGACGCATTCCAACAAGTCGCAGAACTATCGTTTCAATGCAGTGAAAAATTTTGAAGAAGGGAAATACAACATTTTGATTGCCACTGATGTTGTTGCACGAGGAATCGACTTTACAGAGGTTTCGCATGTAATTAATATGTCACCCCCAGAGAATCCGATTGACTATATTCATAGGATAGGTCGTACTGGTCGTGCCGACAAGGATGGTGTTTCGTTGCTTTTGGTTGCGCCATACGAGGAAAATCTATATGCCGAAGTTCGCACTGTTGCTGGAGAAAATATTTCGGAATGTGAAATCCCGGATGGAGTAGAGGTTTCCTCGTTGTTGCTTGAGGAGGAAAAGCCCACCGTTTCGCACAAGATATACTTGAAAGCTCCGTCGTTGAAAAATTCGGGCGGTGCATTCCATGAAAGGAGCGACAAGCGCAAGAAGGTTAACTCTGGCGGATTGAAAGCGAAGGCAAAACGCAAGCGCGGAAAGTAGTTCCCGCGCTTGACCTGATTTATTATCTTTGGTACAAATACCTTTTTATGCTTCGTTTTGGTGTGCGTTCGAAGTCCTCGTGCATAAATTCTATCTTGTGTATCGAGGCGTACGATGGCAGTTCCTTGTTTACCGAAGGCAGCCAGTCCCTTATCATTCTTTCCAATGCTTCGCCACTTATTCCGTCTTGTTCTGCCTGCTGGTAGTCGGGATAGATAAGTGCGGTAAGAGCTCCGTGGTCGTCTATTACCAGCGATTCGGTAACATAAGATAGGTTGTTGAGAACATTTTCAAGTTCTTCTGGATAAATATTCTGTCCCGACGGACCAAGAATCATGCACTTGCAACGGCCTTTCAAGTAGAGATAACCGTCGCTGTCGATAACACCCATATCACCGGTGCGGAACCATCCGTCGTCGGTAAAAACTTGCTTAGTAGCCTCTTCATTCTTGTAATAGCCGAGGAATACATTTGCTCCCTTCACCTGAACTTCGCCAGCAATCTTCTCTGGGTCGGGAGAATCTATCCTCAACTGCATATTCCGCACCACCTTGCCGCACGAAAAAAGTTTTGTGTTGTTCCAGTGTGCATAACATATTATAGGTGCGCACTCTGTCATGCCGTAACCGACGGTGAAACGGAAGCCTATCTTGCGGAAGAAGCGTTCAACCTCGTTGTTGAATGCAGCACCACCGATGATTACTTCCTCGAATGCATTGCCGAAGGTGTTGGTCAGTTCGGTGCAAATTTTCTTCTCTAGCATCTGGTCAACAATAGGAATGCGGAACAAAAGCTTGTTTTTGTCGAGTATAGGTTTCAGCTTGTTCTTGTATATTTTTTCGATTATCAGAGGCACCGAAATGATAATGTCGGGACGGATGTCGGCAAAAGCCTGCATTATGAGATTTGGCGTTGGCATTCGTGTGATGAAATGAACATGTGCGCCCATTGTCATCTGGAATAGGAATTCGAACATAAATCCGTACATGTGAGCCATCGGCAGCATCGACACAACTTTTGAACCCTGTCCGAAGCGAGGCAATGCGTCGTAATGTGCAAAATCTACATTGCTCGATAGGGCACGGTAGGGAATCATAACGCCTTTCGATTGTCCAGAAGTTCCCGAAGTGTAGTTGATGATTGCCAGTTCGTCGGGTGTATCTTCGTAATACTTAATGTCTTCCTTCTCGAAACGCTTGGGATAACGCTTGCCGTACAATTCGTTGAGATGTTCGCGTATCTGCATTATTTCATCGCTTGCAGCATACAGGAAATTCAGGTCGGAAATGTTTACAACTACCGATAGTCCAGTCATTTCGGCAATGTCGAGGCCTTTCCATACTGCGTCGTCAACAAATAGCACACGAGCTTCCGAATGGTTTACAAGTTGCTGGATGACAACTGGCTTGAACTCGTGCTGAATAGGAACAGGTACGGCTCCGTAGGTAAGTGCCGACAACATGCAGACTCCCCAGTTGGCTTGGCTACGTGAACAGAAAGCAACTTTGTCGCCAGTATGCAGACCGAACTGCTCAAATGCTATATGTAATTTTGATATGCGTCTTGCAATATCCGAATAGGTAAGTGTAATACCTTGATAATTAGAAAGTGCTGGTCTTCCCCAGTTTAAGCGGAAGCTTTCTTCCAGTCTTTTGTTGAATGATAAATTATCCATATTCGTCTTTTAAAAATCGGCGCGAAATAATACATAATAAACCGACTGAAAAAATTATTAGGAAAAATGGACAACTTTTAGTGATAAATTTATATCTTTGCATTATGGAACGCAACATTAACTACAACGATGGCGACATCCTTATAAAGGATAGTTTCGGTGACATTTTTCTAGCAGGAACCATACGCACAACCATGGTTTCGGCTGTAATATGCACGGCAGGACAAGTAAGTTTCTCGCTCGGCGGCACGACATACACCGCTATGGCAAACGACATTGTAATACTTCCGCCAAACCTGTCGATTGATGACGTTGTTCTCGACGACGATTTCGACGGGTTGTTCTTTGCTCTGTCGTATGTGAAGTTTGAAAAGACGATAATGTCGGGACGCGGTCTGTGGCCTCTGATGATGTACACGCGCACGCACCCGATTATCCACATGAATAAGCAGGAAATGAAGCTTGCACTTGACTATTTTTCCATAGTGCGCGAGAAAATTGCTTCGCCGCGCGACTTCTACTACAAGGAAATCATGCTTCTGCTGATGGAAACCGTTTTTTATGAAATATGCGTAATCA
>CACWOG010000080.1:0-8375 GCA_902762455.1 uncultured Bacteroidia bacterium
CTGTAGAACGGGTCGTTGTCACCAAGAGTCGGATAACTTATGCCGTTTGCCCTAGCAGCAAACCAATCGGTAAGCGAACCGTGGTCGTTTATACCGTTGATGCTGATATTTTCAGAAAATTTGTTGAGCTTGTTGTAGGAAAATCCCCAGATGAAATAGGTAAGCCCTACATTGTCGTTCTTGCGCTCGATTGCCTGCACGAACGAAGCCTCATTTATGTCAAAATAGTTTGCACTGAAATCGCGGTTCTTACTTTCTAGGTACGACGATTCTGTGTTGTTAATCTTGAAACTTGGCGAAAACGAAATCTGTGTTGACTTGTAAACGCCCATGCTCGCAGGGTTGAATCCGATTACCGACGGGTCGGCACCCAATGCTCCGAACGAACCTGCCATACCGTTGGCACGTGCCGTACCGCTAGGCATATAAAATGAATACCTTAATGCGTCCGATTCGCTCTGTGCCATTGCTGCTGTGCACAGCAATATTGCAAATATGCTAAATACTAACCTTTTCATGACTTATCTCCTTCCTGAACTTGATGAATGTGATGATGAACTGCTCGAATGCGAAGAACTTGAACTATGCGACGAGCCTGAATATGAACTGCTTGAGTGTGAACTTCCGCTGTAGCTGCTGCTTGAGCGAGAACTGCTACTGCTTGATGATGGCGAGTAACTTCTGCTTGAACTGCTTGACGAGTTGTAGCTTCCGCTTGATGACGGTCTGCTGCTCGAACTCGAAGAACTGCTGTTGTACGACCTTGAGCTGCTTGAACTGCTGCTCGACGATGGTCTTGATGATGAATTATAACCGCTAGAACTACTGCTTGACGAAGGTTTGCTCGAACTTGAAGAACTGCTGTTGTACGACCTAGAACTGCTTGAACTGCTGCTCGATGAAGGTCTGCTTGAAGTTGACGAGCTGCTGCTTGAGGGTCTCGACGATGAGTTGTAGTTGCTCGAACTTGAACTGCTCGGCTTGTTGTAGCTACGGTTGCTGCTCGACGAGTTTACACGGCTGTTTGAGTTATTGTACGATGGCTCCTTGCTTGCATTCGAACCGGAATTCTCTCTGCTTGCTGCAGAACTGCTTGAATTTGCAGGCTCTTTTCTTTCTGTCGAACCATTGTTTATTCTGCTGTCCGATGACGAGTTTACCCTGCCATTGTCGCTATTATTTGTAGGTTCCTTAGTTGCTGTCGAGGCATTAACAGTGTTTTCCCTTACGGCAGTACTGCTAACGTTGACATTGGTGTTATCCTTAACAACCCTGCCTGAGTTATCGTTGCCAGACGAAGTTCCATCGGTATTAATCCTAGTGGCAGTTGCCGAATTGTCTATTGTTCTTCCTGCACTAACTGGAACGGTTGGGTTCTTGCTTGTGCTGGAGTTGCTGTCGTTGTTGCTACCATTGGTAACTATTCGTGCACTGCCAGCACCGCTTCCGTATCCGCCCATCGAACCGCGATGTCCGTAGTAGGTCGAGCTAAAGGCATTATCGTCGTTGGGACCATGTCCGTGACCATGTCCATGATTGTGTCCGTGACCATAGTGGTGGTGCCAGTACGAATAGTCGTAGTAATGGCTGTAGTACGGACTATAATATCCATAACCGTATCCGTAGTGGTGATAATACGGAGTGTAGTAGTAAGGCGAGTAGTACCACGAGTAGAAATACGGGTCGTAGTAGTAGCTGTACGAATAGTACGGCGTGTACCACGGATCCCAGAACGGGTCGTAGTAGTACACAGGCGTGTAGTAAGTACCGAACCTGCGGAAGTGCGAGGTGTAATAGTAGTCGTCGCCTATGTAGTAATAGTTGTTTTCGATGTAGTTGCCATTTCCATCGTAGTAGCTGTCGCTGCCACCATAACTATTGTCCGATTCGGAATAATAATTATTGTCAGAATAGTATGTGACAGTACCGTCGTCGTTGTGGTAATATCCATCATCGGCGTTATATTCGCCCTTCGGAGTCTCCGAATAGCTGTCATTGTCGCTGACGGTAACAGTCTTGGTTGGAATCACCTCTTCCTTGCTTTTTGCATAGTAGGCATCATCATAAATCTTTGTGGTATAAAGACTTGTGTCGCAAGATGCTAGGGTGATGAGCACTAAGGTCAATATGTAAAACAAATGTTTCATAGTGAAAAATTTTTGCTAATTTTGTAACTTCAAAAATAATAACTTTTTTAATAACTATTATTGTAATTACAAATTTTATACCAAGATAAAAATGGCAAAGTTGACGAAGAGATCGGAGAATTATTCTCAGTGGTACAACGAGCTTGTTGTTCAGGCAGATTTGGCGGAACAGTCCGCAGTTAGAGGTTGTATGGTTATCAAGCCTTACGGTTATTCGATATGGGAAAAAATGCACGACATTTTGGACCGCATGTTCAAGGAAACAGGTCACACCAACGCATATTTTCCGCTGTTTATTCCAAAGTCGTTCTTCAGCCGTGAAGCCGACCATGTTGAAGGTTTTGCAAAGGAATGTGCGGTTGTAACTCATTACCGCCTACGCACCAATGCCGACAAGACTGCTGTAGAAGTTGACCCCGAGGCAAAGCTCGAGGAGGAACTCATTGTCCGTCCGACTTCCGAAACCATCATCTGGAACACCTACCGCAACTGGGTTAAGTCGTACCGCGACCTGCCTATCCTTGTAAACCAGTGGGCAAATGTAGTTCGTTGGGAAATGCGTACCCGTCTGTTCCTGCGTACTGCCGAATTCTTGTGGCAGGAAGGTCATACCGCACACGCAACCAAGGAGGAGGCAATGGAAGAAGCCGACAAGATGGTTCACGTATATGCCGATTTCGTTGAAAATTACCTTGGCGTTCCCGTTGTTATTGGCCGCAAGACCGACAGCGAGCGTTTTGCCGGTGCCGAGGAAACTTTCTGTATTGAGGCTCTCATGCAGGACGGAAAGGCATTGCAGGCAGGTACTTCGCACTTCCTCGCACAGAATTTCGCAAAGGCATTCGATGTTACTTTCCTCAACAAGGAAAACAAACCCGAATATGTCTGGGCAACTTCGTGGGGCGTTTCTACTCGACTTATGGGTGCGCTCATTATGGCTCACTCGGATGACAACGGACTCGTATTGCCTCCGCATCTTGCTCCAATTCAGGTGGTTATCGTTCCTATCTACAAGACCGACGAACAGCTTGCAATGATTTCGGAACGCGTACACGAACTTTGTGCCAAGCTGAAGGCTGCCGGCATAAGCTACAAGTACGACGACCGCGACACCCAGCGCCCGGGATTCAAGTTTGCCGAATGGGAAATGAAGGGTGTTCCTGTTCGTCTCGCCATTGGTCCTAACGACTACGAAAACCACACTTGGGAAGTTGCCCGCCGCGATACTCTCACCAAGGAAAATGTTGCTGATGAGGGCATTATCGACCACATCAAGAACTTGCTCGAAGACATTCAGAAGAACATCTACAAGAAGGCTTACGATTTCCGTGCTGCCAACACCTATAAGGTTGACACTTGGGAGGAGTTCAAGCGCGTAATCGAGGAAACTCCGGGCTTCATTTCTGCACACTGGGACGGCACTGCCGAGACCGAGGCAAAAATCAAGGAGGAAACCAAGGCTACTATCCGCTGCATTCCGCTCGATGCCGAGGAAGAAGAAGGCGTTTGCGTTTACTCTGGAAAGCCATCGAAGAGAAGAGTGCTGTTTGCAAAGGCATACTAAAACAATTGATAATTAACATTTGATAATTGACAATAAACGGCAAGATGCAAAAATGGGCTTGAAGGCTAAAAGCCTTTTAGCATATTAGCCCCAAAAATCTTCAACATTGTATAGTCGCGGCGCGCCACGACTCAACAAGAAACGCGAAACATAGAAACGGGCGTAGCCCATCAAACGGCGTAGCCATAGAACGGCGAAGCCTTCAACGAAGTTAAACTTAGAAACTAAAAACATAGCAATGGAAAGAAATACAGAAGTACGCGACGGAATAATAAAGACTATGCTCGAGAAGTCGCAACTGAAACAGGTTGTGTACGACAATACCAAGGAAGCATTTACGATACTGAAAAAGGTGTTGCACGACATTGTAATCGAATACAATGGAATCCTGAAGGATGCCGACGACAGAATAAAGCTCGAATACCGCGACCGCGGTCTGTTCGAGACCGAAATAAAGGTTGCTGGCGACCTGCTGATATTCAATATGCACTCCAACATTTTCGAGTTCCCGCGTAACCACGAAATTTGGAAGGACAGCTACTATATTGACCGTCCGTTGGTTACATATTCGGGAATAATCAACATGTACAACTTCCTCGCCGATTCGTTCAAGTACAATAGGGACGAGGACCTTGGCTATCTTATTGGACGTATGTTCATCAACAACGAAAGCACTTTCTTCGTGGAAGGTCGTCGCGAACTGGGCTTTGGCTACCCGGCTTTCGGCAAGAACAAGGTTGACTACGAAAGTCTGCACCAGCTTGTTGAGTCGGCTATAGCGTATGTACTCAAGTTCGATTTGCTGGTTCCTCCGTACAACGACGTGAAGATTGTAAATGTCGATTACATGAAGGAACGCATCAACAAGTCGAAGATGCAGACCGGCAAGCGTATGGGCTTCGAGTACAATGCAATAAAGGGGCTGCCTCAGGTTGATAAGGAAATTAAGTAGAAAAATTCGCGTCCTTCGACAAGCTCAGGGAGCGAAGAGTTTGGCGTGTAAACACTAGATCTATGACCACATTTCCAAAACTTATACTCAAGCGCGACAAGGAGAAGTCGCTGATGCGCCGCCATCCGTGGGTGTTCTCGGGTGCTGTCGCCAAAATGCAAGGCGAACCGCAGGAAGGCGACCTTGTGGAAATATTCTCGTCAGATGGCAACTATTTGGCTACCGCGCATTATCAGGACGATAGTATAATTGCAAAAGTCTTTGATTTTGAGCGTAGTGCAATTGATGAGGCATTTTGGACAAAAAGATTCGAGTCGGCAATAAACTACCGCCGCAATTTTGGTTTCTTCGATTCTCCCGACACCAATGTTTTCCGCCTTGTGAACGGCGAGGGCGACTTTATGCCCGGACTGATTGCCGATTTCTACAATGGCGTCGTTGTGTTTCAGGCTCATTCGGTTGGAATGTACAGGTTGTTTCCACAGTTTGCTGAAATTGTTTGCAAGTTATTGGGCGACAGGGTAATATCCATCTTCGACAAGAGCAGTGCAACAATCCCGCATATCCAAACTACCGATTCGTTCATCTGGGGAGAATCCATTGAGGAACGCGAAATCTGTGAAAGTGGCAACCGTATGATAATCAACTTCTACGAAGGACAGAAGACTGGCTTCTTTGTTGACCAGCGCGAAAACCGCAAACTGGTTGGCGAACTTTCGTCGGGAAAGCGCGTGCTCAATACCTTTGGTTACACTGGCGGATTTTCGCTGTCGGCATTGCGTGGCGGTGCTTCGTATGTCGAAACAGTTGACATATCAAAGAAGGCAATCGCACTTTGCGAACGCAATGTGGAACTGAATTTCACCAATGCACCGCATAAGGGCGTAGCAAAGGATGTCCTTGATTATCTAGGTACTATCGACAATAATTTTGACATTATCATCCTTGACCCGCCGGCATTTGCAAAGAATCACCGCAGTCTGCAGCAGGGTTTGAAAGGTTACAAGAACATCAACCAGAAAGCAATCGAAAAGATAAAGCCCGGCGGACTGATTTTCACCTTCTCGTGCTCGCAGGCGGTAAGCAAGGACGATTTCAAGACTATGGTTTTCACTGCAGCAGCCAATGCACATAGGAATGTACGCATCCTTCGCCAGCTACCGCACGCCATCGACCATCCAGTAAGCATTTATCATCCGGAGGGAGAATATTTGAAGGGGCTGATGATAGAGGTGGAATGAACAATGGACAATGAACAATGGACAATTGATAATTGATAATTGACAATTGATAATGTGATATAACAAAAAAAGGCTGAAACTCAGCCTTTTTTGTTATAATTTCTTTACTGTTGTTGTTCCTTCCATTATTCCATCTTCGTCGTCGAAGTATGAGTACCTTATCTTGAACATTCCCTTTTGACCTTTTAGTGGTGTGATTATTGGCTCTCCAGACTCTTCAAGTGCCTCCAAAAGGTTGCAATGCACCGAGAATGGTTCCACAAAGTCTTTCCATTCACCATTTTCTAATGTATATATATAAAAGGTATGCCAGCAACTTGTCCACCACCATGGCCATATGCCTATTTCGCAGGTGCCATTTCCGTCAAGGTCGCCAAGTATATGCGGATTTCCACCGATGCAGTTTTCTACCTCGATTGGCGGGATATTGCTGTCGGAGAACATTATAAGACAGTTGCATTTGCCTTGGCATTCCATGAAGTGGTCTTCGTCGTCGTACTTTTTCGGTTCAAGCAAGTAGCACGATTCCTTCTTACCATCGCCGTTGAAGTCGTAGGTCCCCGAAACATCTGTGCGGTCGCCCATTTCTTGTGCATTCATTTTCTTTTCGGCACGTTTGGCAAGATTCTCATCGGTTACAAGGTCGCCTTCTACTGAAATCTTCCATTCATCACCTACCTTGTGGAAATTTAGGTACGACGGATAATCGTTTGTTTGTCCGCTGACGGTAACTCGCTTTACAAAACTGCATTTCACTTCGGTGTCGCTTATTTTTTCCACATCGACATCACCATAAATCTGCTGGTAGAAATCGGGAGACTTCTTGAACGCCATCTGCTTGTTTTCGACGCAGGCATCCTTGTTGAGCTGTGTACCGTAGAATAGTACATTGCTGTCGAACATTGACGACAATGCTTCGTAATCCTTAGCAGAGTTTGCTTTGTTCCATTCCTTTACTAATGCGGTGAAATCGGTTGTTTCGGTGGGTTGAACTTCAGTGTTGGTTGGTTCTTCGTTGTTGTCGCTAGGCTTTGGCGAAGCGCAACTTATTGCTATTGTCAATGCAAATAGCAATGATACGATGGTAAAAATGTTGGTTTTCATTTTTGTGTGTGTATTGAGTTATGAGGTCATTCCGCAAGTCATAACATACACGCGATACGGAACGGGGAGCGTTGTAATGTTCGACTATGCGGAATCTCATTTGTGTACTATTGGGAGATTCCGCATAAACGAACTCACAAGCAACGTTCCTTTTGCTGTTCGTTCTGTTTTGCGGAATGACTATAAAAACATTATTCCTCTTCAATAGTTATTTCTTCAATCTTGCATCCCTGACGAATCTTGTCGAGTACGTCCAATCCTTCAACTACCCTGCCGAAGCAAGTGTGCTGACGGTCGAGGTGCTTGGTGTATTCGCGGGTAAGGCAAATGAAAAACTGAGAGCCGCCAGTGTCGCGTCCTGCGTGTGCCATCGACAATACACCACGGTCGTGGTACTGGTTACCACCATTAAGTTCGCATTTAATCTTGTAGCCTGGTCCACCAGTGCCAACTCTCGGGTCGCCAAGGTTGCGCGAGAACGGGCATCCACCTTGAACTACGAATTCTGGGATTACGCGATGGAAGCGCAATCCGTTGTAAAAGCCTTCTTCGGCAAGTTTTATGAAATTTGCTACCGTATTGGGTGCATCGTTGAAATAGAAGTTCACCTTCATGGTGCCAACTTCAGTTTTGATTTTTGCGATTTTCATGATATAAGTTTTTTTGTTGAATCGCGCCATGTCGCGATTTTACTTTAGGAATTGTCTATTATTAAGACGCAAAATTTTGCGTCTGTACAGATTTAATTGTTGCCTTTCTGCCCATTATTTCTTTATCCAGCAGTTAACGTTAAAGTTGCAGTCCTTATACTCGTCGTCAATCTTTATGTAAACGCTCTGTACCTTGTCCTTTACCCACTCGTCAATCAGGCGGCTATTCTTGTCCTCCAAGGCTGCCCTCTGCAGTGTGAGGTAGTCGTCCTTCATGTTGGCTTTGTGTTCCTTTACGTCGAGGTCGAGGCGGACAATCTTGATTACGCGGATTCCCTTGTTGTCGCTTGATAGGAATGGTTTGGAGAACTCGCCTTCCTTTAACGACATTACAGCCGACTTAGTATATGGGTCAAGGAAATCGTTTGTCATTCTGGCATCGCCATAGTAGGGATTCATAACTTTTCCGTCCGAGCCTTTGCTGTCGCCGTTGCTGTATTTTTTTACGGCATCGGTAAAGCTGATGGTGTCAGACTGCAATATACTATAGACTTCGTTTGCCTTCTTGTCGGCGGCTTCGAGGGCTTCCATACTTACTTTCGGTTTCATAAGTATATGGCGGAAATTCATCATATTGCCTTTTTTCTCAATCATCTGAATGATATGGAAGCCATATTCGGTTTCAACCACCTGCGACACATCCAGCGGACTTGTAAG
>CACWOG010000080.1:8384-17726 GCA_902762455.1 uncultured Bacteroidia bacterium
TTTCAACCACCTGCGACACATCCAGCGGACTTGTAAGGTTGAACGCCACCTGCGAAAATTCGGGTACGAGGTCGGTCTTGCTGACAAAACCGAGTTCGCCGCCCTTCATTGCCGAGCCTGGGTCTTCGGAATACAACACAGCCATTGTCGAGAAACTTTCGCCGTTGAGTATGCGCTCGCGAATCTTGTTCAGCTCGGCAACAACCTTTTCCTTGTCTTCCTTACTTACTTCTGGCTTTATTACAATTTCTGAAAGTTCGTAGTATGCCTCGATGGTAGGAATGCTGTCGGCTGGCAAGGATTCAAAGAATTTCTTAACTTCCGAAGGAGTAACCTTGGTGTCACCGATGATTTTCTGCTGAACTTTCTGCGCTAGCATCTGCTCCTCTATTGTGCTTCGCAAATCGTCCTTTATCGACTTGATGGTCTTGCCGAAATACTCTTCCAGCTTCTGCTCGGAACCTATTTGGTTGATGAAAACACTAAGACGACGGTCGAGTTCGGTTTCTACTTCCTTGGGCGTAACCGAAAGGCTGTCTTTCTGCGCCTGTACATACAGAAGTTTCTGGAACATCATGTCCTCAAGGATTTCGCAACGGGTGTTGCCGTCAACTTTCATCTGCTGACTTGCCATCTGTATGTACTGGTTCTCGATGTCGGACATCATTATTATTTCGTTGCCGACAATACCTACAATCTTGTCGATGATTCCCTGCGCCTGGGTGCTTGCACCTATAAGCAGGGCTATTGCGGTCATTATAATCGTTTTCTTCATATTGTGCTATTTGTTGCCAATGACAATTTCTCCGTTTGACTTGTATTTCCTCAGCAAATCCTGTTTTGCCTGTATGTACTTGTCGTGCCTGCGCTTGTTCATTATTATCTGTATGATTTTGGGCTTGGCAAGTTCGATGGGCAAAAGGTCGCCGGGAACAAGGTAGTCGTCAATTTTGACGAGGTAGTGAAGTGTGTCGTGTACGTAGTCGAGTGTGTTCTTGTATTTAAGTTCGTATGGTTCAATGGTTCCGCTATAGTCTATAAGTTTCAGGAAATCGTTTAGTTCCACCCAGTCCTTCACGAAATATACTGCCTTGTCGGGACTGTCGCAGTAGTCACCGAGTTCCTGTTCGCTGTCGAGGTCGCTTTTGCGCAGTTTTTCATAAATTTCGTAGTAGCGCACAATCTTGGGTGAAATTGTCATGTAGTGAGCCTTAACATACGTTGTATTAATAATATATTCGTTTAAGTGCTTGTCGTAGTAGTCGTTTATTTCCTTTTCTGTAACATTCATATTCACGTTACTATAAACGTACTTTTCGCAATATTCGTGTGTGTAGAGTTGACGGCGATACTGCATTATTTTTTTTGCTATGTCAGTCGTGTCGGACAGAAGTTTTTCGGATTCCTTGTACATGACGCGTTCCGTAAGCCATTCATCAATGTAGTCGTCGGCCAGTTTTGCGCTGTCCTTCGAGTCGCAGAACGGTGATATTGCGCGTACAAGTTCGTACTCGAAAAGCGTATCTTCGTCAAAACTTGCCACATATTTCGCTTGTACGGCAGGCGTGTCGTTTTTCTTTCCGCACGAGCAGACAGCGATTGCTAACAATATGAATGCAACGTACTTTGGCATTGTTACTTGCTTTCGGAAAGTTCCTTGACAATCTGGTCTAGCATTTCCTCGTGGATCTTCACGTTGTATTTCTTGTGCAGACCTTCAGTCCACTGCTTTTCAAGGTAATCCTGATATGCAGCGGTGACAATTCCTCTGATCTCGCTGAGTTGCTTTGTTGTCGGGGCAATAACTTTTACTGCGGTTACGGTGTTTTCCTTGTTAAATACCTTTGTCTGTCCTGAAGTTTCAGTAATTCCGCTTTCGCGTATTGCATTGTCAACAAATAGGCTGTGCCCTTTTTCTTCCAATGCAGATTCGCCAGCAACAACTGTTGTGGAATCCTTAGCGTTGAGTTTGCCAACAATTGTCTCGTCATCGAAATTTGCATTTAAGGCTTTGGAAAGTTCTGTTGCCGACTTCGCATCCTTGCACTTGTATGTCTTGACATCGTAACGATAGCCCCACTTGTAGTTGTCCTTTACTGTCTCGTAGTAGGCTTCAAGTCCTGTCGAATCGGCAATAGCCTTGTTCCATACTGATTCGTTGGTGAGAGCAAAAAGCAATATTCCATCATGGTATTCCTTCATAAGATAACGGAACGACGGATATTTTTCTTCGAGGTGCTTTTCTTCGTATTCGATTATACACTTGTCACAGAATTGCTTGTATCCATTGAGAACCAACATCTTGATGTCAACTGGCGGTTGCTTTGTGTTGAATTTCTGTAGATATTTTGCAAAATCCTTTTCTGTGAATTTCTGGTCCTTGATTTCAAAAACCACCTTGTTGAGTTTCAATGTAGAATCTATTTTCCAAGTTCCGTTGAAGATGGAGTCGGTAACATATTTCTTCTTGTAGAACGGGGCTATAGTCTTCGACATATCCTTTATGCCATATTCCTTGCGCAGATTGGCAATCACCACGTCACGACCCTTGTACGAACGTAGATTTCCGCTAACTTTCGACTTGAGGTCGGCCTTACATTCCTCGAACGGCTTTATCGGTTCCTTTTCGAGCAACTTTATAATATGGTATCCGTAGCTTGTCTTAACAATATCCGAAATGTCACCAACTTTTTCCAACTTGAACACGGCATCTTCAAATTCCTTTATCATTCTGCCGCCAACGTTTATCCAGCCCAGTTCACCTCCCTTGACTGCAGTTCTGCGGTCGGCACTGTACTTGTCGGCCATTTCGGCAAAGTCGGCACCGTTTTTCAGTTGAGCATATACGTTTTCAATGGTCGCCTTTGCTTCCTGCTTCTGTTCTGCTGTTGCGTCCTGTGGCGATACCACCATTATGTGTGCGACTTTGTAGCGACCTTTCGACGGGCGCTTGTCGTTTACTTTCAGGATGTGATAGCCGTAACGTGTGCGGAACGGAGCCGAAACTTCGCCCGGCTTGGTGTTGTACATAGCGGTTTCGAAGTCGTAAACCAAACCAAAAACCGTGCAGTAGCCGAGGTTCCCGTGATTCTTTGCAACCGACGGGTCCTGCGAATATGTGTCGGCAAGTTTTGAGAAATTTTCGCCCTTGGCGGCACGCTTGTATATTTCGTTGATTTTGTTCCAAGCCTTCAGCGTATCTTCAGGAGAAGCATTGCTGTTGACGGTGATAAGTATGTGGCTCACATCGACATCGTAGCACATTCTGTCGTAGGCTTCCCTTACGAGTTCGTCCTCGACGCTCTTGTCGCTTAGGTAAGGCTGTGCAAGCTGCTTGCGGTAGCCAGCAATTTCCTGACGGAAACTGCGCGAGGAGTCAAGTCCTTGTGCCTGGCCTTCGTGGACTTTAAGTTTGAAGTTGACAAAAAGTTCCATATATTCGTCAACATCCTTGCGAGTTACCTTGCCGTCGTGGTTGGCGTTCTTGTTGAATATATGAATGAACTCGTCGGCATCAATCTTTTCGTTGTCGATTTCGAGCAAAGTCCTGTCCTGTGCATACAAACCGATGCCAAAAAGTAGCAATGCAATCTGTAATATGGTCTTTTTCATGTTAATTCGTTTACTGATTTCTTGAATAGTTTGGAGCTTCCCTAGTGATTGTAATGTCGTGCGGATGGTTTTCGACAACGCCGTTAGCGGTTATGCGTACGAACTGAGCCTTTTCGTGAAGTTCCTCGATGTTCTTTGCTCCGCAGTAGCCCATACCAGCTTTCAATCCGCCAATGAGCTGATAAATCACTTCGTTGAGAGTTCCCTTGTAAGGTACGCGACCCGAAATTCCTTCTGGAACGAGTTTCTTAACATCGTCTTCCATATCCTGGAAATAACGGTCCTTTGAGCCGAGCTGCATTGCTTCAAGCGAACCCATACCGCGATATTCCTTGAACTTACGTCCGTTGTAGATGATGGTCGAACCTGGGGCTTCCTCGGTACCAGCGAAAAGTCCACCTGCCATGATTGACGAAGCACCGGCAGCGATAGCCTTCACAATGTCGCCCGAATAGCGGATGCCACCATCGGCGATTACAGGTTCTGGTTGTACAGATTGAACCTGGACCAATGCCGACCTTTACGCCGTCGGCACCATTCTTTACCAAAAGCTTTGCTGCTTCGGCAGTGGCTACGTTTCCAACAACAAGGTCGATGTTGGGAAATTTGCTACGAGCAGTCTTCAGGACTTCGTTTACACTCTTTGTATGTCCGTGGGCAGTATCAATTACGAGGGCATCGGCACCAGCGTTTACAAGTGCTTCCATACGTTCTATTGAGTCGCCGGTTATGCCGACTGCTGCCGCTACGCGCAGACGACCATTAGAATCCTTGCACGAATTTGGACTAACGCTTGCCTTTGTGATGTCCTTGTAGGTGATAAGTCCTACGAGCTTGTTGTCCTTGTCAACGACTGGCAGCTTTTCAATTCTGTATTTTCTGAAAATGTCCTTTGCCGCATCGAGTTTTGTGTTCTGGTCGGCTGTGACAAGTTTGTCGGCAGGAGTCATAATTTCGCGGATAGGCTTGCTGGCATCGTCCTGGAAACGCATGTCGCGGCTTGTGAGGATACCGCAAAGACGTTTTTCTGAATCAACCACCGGCAAACCGCCAATGTTGTATTCGTTCATTATTTTGCGGGCATCGCCTACATTGCTTTCAACGTCTATTGTGACGGGGTTCAGAATCATTGCATTTTCAGCCCTCTTAACCTGGCTTACGTGACGAGCCTGAATATCAATCGGCATATTCTTGTGAATTACACCTATGCCACCCTGACGGGCCATTGCTATTGCCATACGGCTGTCGGTAACTGTGTCCATTGCCGCCGAAACTATTGGCGTATTTATTTTTATATTCCTTGAAAACCAAGAACCTAGCGTTACTTGTGCTGGTATAATTTCCGAATATGCTGGAATGAGGAGGACATCGTCGAATGTGAGACCGTCCATAATGATTTTACTGTTCGTAGCCATAGAAATCTCTTATTAATTTTAAGGTGCGAAGGTAAGACTTTTTTTGCAGAAATTGAAAAGAAATTTTTGAGAGAATATTGTTAAGATTCCCCAAATTCATAATCATATCCGTCGATTCCTCTTTCGTATCGGTGCTGTCGAAGATTGACTTATAATCAGGAGAATGGAAAGTGTTCGTTTTATGAGAAAAAATTGTATGTTAGACGACAAAGATAATACTTTTAGACAAAGCAAAAATGTTTCTCATTTTTGGATACATTAACAATAAATTGCGCCATTCGCCGTTATTCCACTATGAAACAATTTGTTAGTTATTCCATCCTGATTGCTTTTGGACTGCTGTTGCTGACGGCTTGCAATACACAAAAGGCTTCCATAAAAGGTCCCGAAGGCAATATCGCCTACAAAATTACACTGCCCAAAGGCTTCGACACGGCAACCGACCATTGTCCGATGGTGATACTTATGCACGGCATATTCTCGAGCAAGGACTTCACACCCATGCCACAGATTGCCAAAGGTCTTGCAAAGGCTGGCATCGGGTCTGTTCGCTTCGACTTCAACGGCCACGGCAAAAGCGACGGACGCAAGCAGGATATGACCATCGAGAAGGAGATTGCCGACGCCCACGCCGTATGGGACTATGTAAGCTCTTTGCCATACGCAAGCCACATCGGATTGTTAGGTCACTCGCAGGGAGGCGTCGTTGCCTCGATGACCGCGGGACGGCTGTCGGACGAAGGAAAGACCGTATCGGGCTTAGTGCTTCTTGCCTCAGGAACGGTCATAAAGGAGGCCTGCCAAGGAGGCAAGTTCTTCAATGCTCGTTTCGACCCCAACGACCCACCAGAATACATACGCTGTTTGGGATTCTACAAATTAGGACGCGAATACCTCGTATCCACCCAGCAACTCGACATCTACGGGACTTCCGCAACCTATCGGGGGTCTGTGCTGTTGCAACACGGCGACCACGACGGCATTGTACCGCTATGGTGCAGCGAACGCTACCTGCCGACATACGGCACTAACGCCACCCTACAAATCATCGAAGGCGAGAACCACACCATCACACGCCACCGCTCCATAGTCATAGCCAACACGGTAGCGTTCTTCCGGAAGGTGTTTGGATTGTAGCAAGTCCGCCGAGTTCGCTCCGCTAAAATTCAATCATATCTTTTAGCTCAACTTCCGGATGGTGGTACTGCCGTTCGGCTAGTGTTGCTTTGCCATTGACTTCCATACTCTGATGCGGACAGAAATGCAAGCAGGCCAGACACATAGCGCAATTGTCACCTAGTTGGGCTTTGCCGTCGGCAAGGGTGATGTTTTTCTGCGGACAAACCTTTGCACAAATGCCACAACCCACGCATTTATCGGTATTGCAGACAGGACGGGTCGAGTTTTGAGTTTTCGCAGCGATGGACGGACGATTAAGCAGCCAGCCCAGTGGGTCGAATCCTGCATAGTGGAAACCGTGCTTTTCGTCGGCAATATCGTTCAATATTTGCTCCAAGCGCGGTGCGTAACGCTCAAACTTCCAAGCCTGACTGTTGGGATTTCGTCCGAAAGCAAGCGCAGAACTGTCGGGAACGCGGATTTTGTTGCAATAGGAAAGCTTTACGCCCTTCTGTCGCAAAATCCGACGCACCGACCACACCGCATTGTTGGTCTGCGCCCCGCAGGTGATGACAACAAAGGTGTACGACGAAGGACTGATATTAAGTTGCGGCACAATATCACGCACAGCGATAGGCGCATCGAGCCAATATGTAGGGAATACCAGACCAATGCGTTTTTCGCCAGTCAAATCCTTGCCAACCGCCTCGCGCAGCGGCATTATCTTGTCGCCAACCTTTTCGGCAATCTGCCTTGCTATTGCCAAGCTGTTGCCCGTTCCTGAGAAGTAGAGAATCATATTGTTAGCATCTTACATTTTTATTTCATCCAAAGCACCTGTCTCCGAGTCGATTATGAAACCGCGCACCACTATGTCCTTCGGCACAAGCGGATGAGTCTTGATGGTCTCGACAGTCTTACGCACAGATTCTGGCGTGTCCTTGAAACCCTCGAGCCAATGGTCCAAATTGATGCCACATTTGCGGATGGTGTCTAGGGTCTCGTCGGTGATGCCTCTGGTAATCATTTCGTGGTGAAAGTGGTCGTAACTCATGTGGCAAGCCCCACAATGCGAATGCGCCACCACCATAATTTCTTCAACGCCAAGTTCGTATATGGCGACAATCAGGCTGCGCATCGCAGAATCGAAAGCCGAAATGACCAGCCCGCCAGCATTCTTGATGATTTTCGCATCGCCATTCTTCAGTCCGAGGGCGGCAGGAAGCAATTCCGTCAATCGGGTGTCCATGCACGACAGCACCGCCAGTTTCTTGTCGGGGTACTTATCAGTCAAGTATTTCTCATAACCTTTCTGTTCAACGAAAGTCTTATTGTAGTTGATTATCTGGTCTATCATATATTATGGTTTTGTTTGTAATGACTTACAAAGGTAAAAAATAAATTAAGACCGAATATAAAATTTTGCCTGATATACGATTTTGTTTATAGTTGTAAATCAAAGCAATACAGCAAGTTGATTTTTTTGTCATTAGCAAAGACAAGGAAAAAATATATAATTTTGTAAGATTTTATGATTTCAATCGTATCACATACGGAAGATGATTAAGAACGACTAGAAAATGTCACACGAAGAGTTTTCGAACATATACTTACCATTCAGCAGCAAAATGTACGCCCTCGCATACAACATATTGCGAAACAGCGACGAGGCAAGAGACTGCGTACAGGATGTTTATGCCGAATTGTGGCAGCGACGAAACAGCATCGACCGCGACAAATCACCACTGCCACTAGTGCTGACAATGGTTCGCAACAACTGCTTCGACAAACTGAAAGGCAAACATACAGAAAACAACGATTTGGCAGACATACTTTTAGACAACAAAACAGAAGATTCAATCAATGCCAGCAGTACATTGGTCGAAGTTATGAAAATGATAAGTATGCTACCGAAAGACCAGCAAACAGTGCTTCGTCTGCGCACTATAGACGGACTCGAAATACAGCAAATTGAAGAAATAACGCATTTTAGCCGAGAGAATATATACACATTGCTTTCTAGGGCAAGAAAAACATTAAGGGACAATTTTAAATCATTATGACTATGGAAAGGAAATCAAATATCGAGTCACTACTCATCCGCTTCTACGATGGGAAAACGACACCTGAAGAAGAAGAAAAACTGATGGACTTTTTCCGTTCCGACGATGTTCCAGCCGAACTTGAAGCCGACCGAAAACTGTTTCTGTCAATGTCAGAAATCGCCGACACCCATATACCCGACGATATTGCGACGGAAATAAATGCTTTTGTAGGCAATCTCAATGATTCGGAAACGGAGAAAAATCCAGAACCAGCATCACGACAACCTAAAAGCAATGTTTTCCGACTAGAAAAACCGCCAAAAACAATCTGGTATCGTATAGCGGCGGCTGTGTCCGTTATCGCAATAGTCGGGATTTGCATAATGCAGTTCCAAAATCAAGAATCTAATGAATCGCCATTCCACGACACTTGCGCTAGCGTAGAAGAAGCAGCAATGCAGATTGAGAGAGCAAACAGCATAGTTTCCCGTTCTATACAAATGTGCAAACTGCCTACACAAGAAGCTATTAGAAAGACAAATTCAAAAATTAACAAGATAAAAAATCAGTCAAAACTTTAAAAATCAAGGAATATGAAACGATTAATAATAACAATTGCAATAATTGCCTGCACATTTGCAGCAATGGCGCAAAACAAGATTTTCGAAAAGTACGCCAAAATGGAAGATGTGGATTATGTTTGCATTAACAAAGCAATGTTTAACCTAGCAAACTCAGTCTTGGATGCAGAACTCAGCAACCTTGGCGGCATAGAAAAAATGCTTATCATCAGTTCGAACACTGCAAAGGGCAAGAGTCAAATAGACAAGGACATAGAAGTTTTAAGCAATGACAAAAACTACGAAATACTCATGACCGCACGCGATGGTAGCGACAATGTTGTTTTTTTCTTTACCGACAAACGCAATCCGCATGAACTAATAATAGCCACACAGGAAAAAGAGGAAAGTTCGATTATCGTTTATGCAGGAAGTTTCTCCTCAAAAGAAGTATATGAAATGCTTAATGGCGAAGGGGATTAAAATCTTAAAATTTACTTACTTACGAAAGCAACTGCTCAATGCAGTGGCTTTTTTGTTGTTTCCGTTCCTAAAAAGGCTTGCAATACACAACATTGCAAGTCCGTCAGA
>CACWOG010000081.1 GCA_902762455.1 uncultured Bacteroidia bacterium
TGGCGACTATGGCATCTATTGCAACGGCAAAATATTCGGTGGCATACAAGCCAAACCTTGCTTTCTACGAAAGCGAAGGCACAGCAGGACTGAAAGCACTGGAAGATACCGTTGACTACATCCGCAGCAAGTATCCCGAAATTTTCATAATAGCTGATGCAAAACGTGGCGACATAGGCAATACCTCTAAATTATATGCACGCGCATTTTTTGAAAAGATGAATTTCGACGCCGTTACAGTTGCACCGTACATGGGCGAGGACTCGGTATCGCCTTTCCTGCCCTACGACGGCAAATGGGTGATTCTTCTCGCTTTGACCAGCAACAAGGGTTCCGACGACTTCCAGAATTTCAGCAACGGCAACAGACGTTTGTTCGAGGAAGTGCTCACAAAGTCACAGCAGTGGGCTGGCAAGGAAAAGATGATGTACGTTGTCGGTGCTACCAAGGCCGATATGCTTGCCGACATCAGAAAGATTGTTCCCGAACATTTTCTGCTGGTGCCAGGCGTAGGTGCTCAGGGCGGTTCTCTAGAAGAAGTTGCCCGCTACGGAATGAACGACCACTGCGGTTTGCTGGTTAACTCGTCGCGTGGAATAATTTTCGCCGACAACACCGAAAACTTTGCAAATGTAGCCGGACAAAAAGCAGAAGAGTTGCAGAAGCAGATGGAAAAGTTGCTAAAGGACAAAAACATAATATAATTGTGCGAAAAAGGCGTATAAGTTTTTGCGATGAATAAAAGGGAAATGTAGCAATTGTGTTATATTTTCCTTTTTTTGATACTCCAAGGTGATTCAAACTTTTTCTAAAAAAAATTACATTTTTATCCAAAAATTGTAAAATAATTCCTATCTTTGCCCCCGAATATTTAGAAATTAAAAATTAAGAACAAAAACTATGAAAAGAATGAAAACATCAGTCAAACAGATTTTGGCATCAGTACCATTTTCCTGCGTTATGCTTTTTGCTCGAAGTTGTTGATTGCGATGCAATGAACCAATTTTGACCATTCCGTTCTAGCCATACTTGTGTCGTGGCGGAAGAGATAATGTAGATGCGTTTGGAAAAATGCCAGACAGGTTACAATTTGCGTTGTAGCGTTATCCGTTGTATATGACAACGGGGAAAATAGAAGTATTATTAGTTGAAAATTAAAGATTTATGGAAATAATAAATAACAAGGGCATAGTGACAAAAATCTATGCCAAGACCATAGAGGATGCTTGTTTCGAACAGCTTAACGGACTGGTAAACAATCCAGCATACGAGAACGAAACCATCCGAATAATGCCCGACACTCACACGGGGAAAGGCAGTGTAATCGGTTTTACATCCACATACGACGATATGATTATCCCGAATACCGTCGGGGTTGACATTTCGTGCGGGATGCTCTGCGTCAATCTTGGCAAGGTCGATATTGATATGCAGGCGCTCGACAACCTCATCAGGCTGAAGATTCCATCGGGATTGTCGGTACACGAAGGCAGAGTTACCACCTTCAAGGAACTTGAAAAGATGAATTGTTTCCGCAACCTGAAGGATTCAAAACGTATTGTTCGAAGCATAGGCACTTTGGGCGGTGGCAACCATTTTATCGAACTCGACCGAAGCGAAAGCGGCGACATCTACCTTGTCATCCACACAGGTTCGCGCAACTTGGGCAAGCAGGTCTGCGAGTATTACCAGAAAATTGCTGTTGACCTATGCCACGGCAAGGAGCAGCTCTACGAGGAACGCGAGCGCATAATCCGCGAGTACAAGCGTCAGGGACGAAGGGATGAAATACAGAAGGCACTGCGCGGACTGAAGTGCGAAACTGTAGAATGCAACATTCCCGACGACCAGTGCTACCTTTACGGCAAGTATATGGCCGACTATCTGCACGATGCCGACATCTGCTCTGAGTTCGCCCACCTGAACAGGCTTACCATTGCCGACATCATCATCTCGAAGTATTTCAAGGGGCAGTCGCTGAAGGACTACGAGTGGTTCGAGACCTTGCACAACTATGTCGATACTAGGCACCGCATAATCCGCAAGGGCGCGATTTCGGCGATGGCTGGCGAAAAGGTCATTATCCCGATGAATATGCGCGACGGCAGCCTTATCTGCATCGGCAAGGGCAACGATGACTGGAACTGCTCGGCTCCGCACGGTGCCGGTAGGCTTATGTCGCGGACAAAGGCTTTCGACAGCATCACACTCGACGACTTCAAGCAAAGCATGAGCGGCATATTCACAACTTCGGTCAACAACGACACGATAGACGAGTCGCCGATGGCCTACAAGCCAATGGACGAGATTCTCGAGCTGGTAAAGGATACCGTCGATGTGGTTGACATCATTAAACCTATTTACAACTTTAAAGCATCAGGCGAATTGCCTTGGAGGAAAGACAAATGAAAAAGGACAAGATAAACAAGGTTACTCTTGACATAATAAAGGCAGCCCGCAAGAAGTCGCGCGAAGAGGAAATCGCAATGTTCGGCAAGCAGATTTCGATGTACTACTGGAAAGGCGACAAGAAACGTCACGCACGAGGCGGAAAGCACAAGAAGAGGTATTGATAATTTGTAGCGGTGTATGTATTGCGCCGCTACAGTTTTTGGAGGTTCAAATCTTTCTTCAGTGGTTATGCCTTTTTGTGATGAAAATCTTGAATGGGAGGTTTGTGCGGATTCGTGTTTGTAATTTTTTTATTCTATTTTTTGCTGTCAAGCGCACTGACAGTTACCTCTCGCATCTTGTCAATACAAATCATTTGTTGTCCGCTATACATTATTTTTTGTTTTCCAATACGTTATTAGTCAATGGCTTATAAAAAATATTAACAAAACCTAAAAATAATTAACAATTATTCGTATTTTTTTATTTATTTTGCGATTCTATATTGCGTAAAATGTTATAAATGTTGAACTTAAAAAAAATATTAAAAAAAAATGAAAAATTTTTAAAATCCCAGGCAACGAAATCGACTTTTCAGTTGTCATAGGGGTAGAAGGAAAAATTATTAATTTGTAAAAAATAAGGAATATGAATATGAATAAGAAGTTTGTTATTTTGCTGATTGCCTTGACGTTATCGGGCATAGGCTATGCACAGACAGTGCAGATTGACCCGCGACTGGAGAAAGCGTTCAGTATGGAACAGCTCCAGCGAATGCAGAAGGAATCTCCGATTACCATCGAACTTCTCAACTACGAGCTCGACTACTCGTGGTTCATAGCCGAACCGGATATGATGCAGAAGGAAGATGCTATCGATTACCTCTATTACAAGGATCCCGAAACTGGCGACCGCGCCGGAATGGTGCAGAAGATAGAACCAGGCAAGGTCAACATCGCCGAGTTCTACTACGAACGCCCATACAACAACAGGGTGTACTACAAGGTAGGCAAGACTGGCACCATAATCGGGTTCTATTCAAACAAGGAAATGTCAGAAATGTTTAACGGAATGAAAGGATACAGCCATGAATAGGACAATATCTATATTGATGATGCTCGCCGCTATGCTTTTGGGTGCGGGCGCTGCGTTTGCAGAAAACATTAACATCTACGATACTGGTACCGAACCATTGGAGATCGATTGCTCGCTGGCTCCATCGCAGGGTGGAACAAGCATATTCCTCTTCGATGATGGTGGTACAGGCCAGTATGAACCTAACCGTAGTTACTCTATGACGCTGAATGCGAACAACGGCGGTTACATAGCACTCTACTTCGAGGAATTCAACCTCGCACAGGGTACGCTTATGTCAATCAGAAACGAGGTTACGCAGGAATTGCTGGTTTCTAATGCTGGTGGAACAACACTGCGTGGAAACAACTATATGGCAATCAACGGAAGTATAACAGTTATATGGAACTCGGGTGCTACTCGTGGCGCAGGTTTCAAGGCTCGCGTTTACTGCGGACACGACTGCCAGAGGTTCTTCACCGATATAAACATCGATGGTGTAACTCCTCACACAGAGACCAACCCCGACACTCATATCACCGAAACCTTCTACGATGTATGCCCGGGAACACAGTTGCAGCTTCACGCTGTAAACGACTTTTTCCAGAACGGTAACAACGGATATACACAGACCGACGCCAACGTTACATACGATTGGGCAGTAATCAATTCTGAACAGGATACTAACCGTATGACCGGACAGAATCCTACATTCACCTTTACCGAGAGCGGTGGTTATTTTATTATATGTACCGCAAAAGACCAGCAGAACTGTTACAACCGAAACTCCAACAAGACTAAAGTCCGTGTTTCGGTTAGACCGACCTGGACGGCTAGTTTCTCGCAGGACTCAATTTGCCCCGGAACACAAATCACAATGCAGGGCGAACCGCACGTTCAACAGTGGGAATGGGAAATACCTACAGTATTCGGACAGGAAATGTTTATCCCCGATGGTGACAACAGCTGCTATAGAACATCTTTGAATTTCGACATATTTGAAGAAGGTGCTACCATAACTTCTATGAATGATTTCAACAGGATTTACCTCAACCTTGAACACTCCTTCCTCGGCGACCTTGCAATTATGCTTGAATGTCCTAGCGGACAGTTGTGTATGTTGCACCATTGTACCAGAAATACCCCTCCGGGATGGTCTGCTTCAGGTAGAACAGTGCAGGTGGCTGGTTCTGTTGACGGAAGTGGAACCCATTTAGGTCTTGCTCACGATGATGGTTCCTGCGACAACAGCCAAGGATACGGATTCCCATACTATTTCTATCCTAATGGAACCGAACCATTCGGAGAAGGTACTATTAGCAATAGACCGACAACAATTTCTGTCAACCGTAACGACTATGCCGACTCTTTGCTTTGTCCTAACCAGGTACAATATACTAGTATTCTTGCCTACGGTGAAGAACACCGCTACGGTCCTTACGAGAGCCTGTCGTCACTTGTGGGATGCCCGCTCAACGGTACTTGGACAATGCACATCTGCGACTTCTGGCGTATCGACAACGGCTGGATTTTTGAATGGGGTTTGTACTTCCGCGACGACCTATATCCTAGCAACCTCTGGCAGTTCAACAATAGTTATACAACTGATGGATATGCTTGGAGTGGCGTTGGAATGCAAAGCGGTATGAACGGTTCGTCAAATGCTGCTGCTATAGTACAGAACTCCGACGACAACAACTGGGCAGAAATCCCTTACACCTTTTCGGCAACCGACAACTTCGGATGTACTTACGACACTACTCTTATAGTACACGTTAAGCCAGCACAGCACGAAGACTGCTGCCGTACTCCAATTCCAACGGCTTCGGCTTCCGATACACAGCCTTGTGGTTTCTCGGTAACACTTGTAGGAAACCAATTCGCATATCCTTCAAATACTGGTGAATGGACTTACACCGGTCCTGGTACTGCTCAATTCGACCATCAGGATCAGCCTGAAACAAACGTTACCGTAAACGTTGAAGGCGACTATGTATTCACTTGGCACGAATACTATATGGGCAACCGCAGTTGTACTGGCGAGGCAAGCGTAAACGTCAACTTTGCCCGTCCATACAATGCTACTCTTGCTTCTATAAATAGTGTATGCCGTTCTGGCGATATGATAATACTTTCAGCAACAGACTTTGGTACGCTCACTTGCACGCCGACAGGTAATGCTAATGCTGGTACTGCTCTTAATGTTGAGTCGCGTACCTTTACACCTAGCCTTGTCACTGTACCGGGTACTTTCACTATAACAAACACAATACCTGAGGATTTCCGTTGTGCAAATCCGCGCACTAGCAGTCAGACTTTCACAATCTACGACGAACTTACAGTAACCAACCGTATAGATACTGTTTGTTCTGAAGGATCAAACCCAATGGTAACAGTAAGTTTTAATGTTAACGGTGTTGCAAACCCGAATACTCCACCGGAATATTCAGTTACTGGTTATTATATAGAAAATGAAGTAAATAATGATGATACTACAAGAGTAAATCAAACAGGATTGACTGCAGGTTCATACTCGTTCTCTGCTCTCAGTGCTCTTGAATATGCATTAGTAGTAACCGATAATCATCGTTGTAGCAACGTAAACGTACCTGGTTACTATGAATGTGCATGTCCTAATTATGCAGGTACTTTTGTCGATTACTCGGCAAAGATTATGTGTAGTGGTCAACCATATTGGATTCAGCAGAACCATGAGGATGGTCACGGACACGTTACCAATAGTGAAAACCTTGATGCAGGTGCTGTCCTGTCATATATTATCTGCACCAATCCAGTGGATATTACTCACTCTTACGTTTGCGACAAGGATGGCAGTACAACATCTATAACCCTGGCCGATATACCTAACGGACAATACGGAACACAGTATTACCTTATAGCTGTTGCAGGTTACGGACAAGGTCTTGCCGCATTTGGAAACGGATGCCGTTCTTTGTCGCAGGCCGTTCCTCTGATGTGGAAGGAAACTCCACAGCCTACGATTACTGGTGCCGACACTTGCGGTCTTGTTATAAGACTCCGTGGTTCGCAACCACCAACCTCTATGTACGGATATTGGAGTGCAAGCCAGGAGGGCAATACCAGTTACAGCTACACAACAATCGAAGGTACCAATAATAATATGTATAATGCAGTGGTAATGGCAACACATTATGGACAGGCTACATATACTTGGAACGTAGTAAATGCTGAATGTACTGGTCGTGCAAGTGCGGTATATAATTTCCGTGCAATTCCACGTCCCGAGGCTGGTCCAGATATGACAGTCTGTGGTGTTGAGGCAGTAATCAATGGCGCTTACCAGAGTGTTGAGAACTCTTCGCTTCAGTGGTCGGGTGCTGGTGTAACATTCTCATCAACCAGTACAATACAGCCACAGGTAAACGCAAATGCTGGTGGAACATACGTTATCACTCTTACCGAGCGTAATGGTGGTGAATGTATCGGTACCGACAACTTGCGTATTACATTCGTAAACATTCCTGCTCCTGCAACTACAGCCAATGTAGATACCGTCTGCGGTCACGTCGGCGAACTTCAGGTTTACAACACCAACCCTGCCAATGAAGGTAGATGGACAGCATACGATTTGAATAACAATGTACTTCCTACTGTTTCGTACAGCGACTACAACAATCCTAATGGAGTTAACAGCGACCGTTATCCGCACTGCTATGTAACAGTTCCTATTCCTGATGAAGTGACAGAGATTGAATATATCTTCAAGTGGACAGAACCTATCAACGACCCGCGTCTGCCAGACGATGTAAGTTGCAATGGCGAAGCAATAAAGCACATGGTATTCCGCAAAGTCCCTGTTGTAAGTGTACACCAGTGCGGTTCTACAGGTAATAGCGTAACAACTTGTTCAAATAGCGTTGAACTTTGTGCAGAAACCTTGGCATCCGAGGGTTACACCGACTTCTCGTGGGTATGCAAGGAAATTTCAGGACGTTTCGAAGACTCTTTAAGCAACAATACAACATTTACACTCGACAGCAGCGTACATATTACCCGCTATCAGGATGTTGAATTCTATTTCGTCGGCAAGAACTCTACTTGTATGGCGATAGATACAATGCACGTAAGATTCCTCCAGAGACCAACTGCTAACGCAGGTATCGACCACGTTGCCTGTGGCAATAGCTACGAACTGAATGGCGTATGGAGCCTCCAGCCAGAGGAAGGCGTTTATACTCCGACTTGCCAGTGGACAGTAGGACAAAAGCCAGATCCAAACGCAATAGTAACTTGGGAACACACTCCGCACGACAACATAGTTGAGGGCGTACAGGTCAGCGACTACGGTGTATACACCTTCATCGTAAGGGAAATCAACACTATGGGTGATGCAGCTTCCTGCTTCGATCGTGATACTGTAACGGTTGAATTTATGGAGCGTCCAAATGTAAGGGCAGGAGATGACTTCGATGTTTGCGGTCTCGACTTCCAGCTCAACGCAATATCATCACACAGCGAAGGCGACAACATCTCAGGTTCGTGGACTGCTATGAGCGGTGGTAACGCTTCGTTTACCGACCGTACCGACCCACATACAACCGGTCATTTCTCAGCATACGGCCCTGCTACATTCCGTTGGGTAGAAACCAACCATCCGAGCATCGAAACCGACGATGAGGAAACTTGCTCTGCATTCGATGAGGTTGTCGTTACATTCTACGAGCCACCTACAGCAGTAATTAGTATGAACGAAGGTGATACATTGGTCTGTGATCTTATAACTCCGTTTATGTTGCGTGCCGAAGAACCCGGTGATGGTATCAGCGGTTACTGGTACGAGGTTAACCCCTCAACTCAGTTTGGAGAAGACAACCAGACAGTAAACAGC
>CACWOG010000082.1 GCA_902762455.1 uncultured Bacteroidia bacterium
TAAGAAGGATCCGGATCTGCTGTTCAGCTCTCTGGTTGAAAACTATCTGGCCGATCTCTCGACCAGGCTGAAGCCAACCACCATAGAATCCAAGCGATATGTTATTGAGAAGGTCGGATGCGGCATCGCTGAAATTTCCTTTGATTTCGGTAGTGCGACTTGGTATGCTTGCCGTAAGCGGTTCCAAATAATCGCAAGTGACGCCCATTGAGTATGCAATTCCCGCACCCATTATGGCGCACGAAACCTTTCCGTTGTGTAGCAGGGCATCGCCACGAACGACCATAGAATCAAGTCCAGTGGTTGCAAAGAAATTTTCGTCAACACCCTTAACCGTGGCTATCACCTGTTTTTCGTTGTACTGCAGGAGGGCGTTTTCTTCAAGAGTATAAGAAACCGAAGAAATGAAGTCGCAGTCGTGCAATGCCGATTCGAAGTTGCTGTCGGGAACAAAGGTCTTGCCAGTAGCGGGAAGCACCTTTATGTCGGGGTCGAACGAATTGTTTAGGCGCATAAGCAGGTCCTCGAATCCGTTGAAAACCGACAATATGATTATCAGTGCGGCAGTACCGACCGCCACGCCCGCTATCGAGATTATCGAGATTATATTTATCGCGTTGCGCGACTTCTTCGACACCAGATAGCGTGATGCTATGTAGAACGGAAAGGACATTGAATATTAATCGTATATTTTTTCAATCAGTCATTCCACAAGTCAGAACATACACGCGATACGGAACGGGGGAGCGTTGTAATGTTCGACTATGCGGAATCTCATTCTATTACCAATAGGAGATTCCGCACAAACAGGCTCACACGCCACGTTCCTTTGTCGGTTCGCTTTGTTTTGCGGAATGACAGTCTTTTTTTTATAAAATAAAAATAACATTGTTGTTCAATGATAACAACACTATGACTTCAACGCCTTTTCGATACGCTCCACCTCATCGAAACTATCGTCAAGGTAGAAAATTAGTTCCGGCACACGGCGTACATCGTTGCGAATGGCATTGCCAAGTTCGTAGCGGATGCGCGAAACGTTGGTATTTATTTCCTTTATTATCGACTGTCCGTCGGTTGACGGGAATATGCTAAGGTAAATCTTTGCAAGTCCCAAATCGGGTGACATTCTCACTCCTGTAATCGTAAGCAATCGCCCCGGCACCAATCCGTTGAACTTAAACTGTAAAATGTTCGCCAGTTCCTTCTGAACCAAGCCTGCAACCTGTGTCTGTCTTTTCGAATCCATCTTTTCTACTATCTATTTCTGTAACACAAAATAATTATTACAATTTTTCTCTTTGGAGATTCCGCATAAGCGAACTCACAAGGCTCGTACCTGCGCCTGTTCGTTCTGCCTTGCGGAATGACGGTTCCAGTCATTTCGGAAGTTATGATGAACCAGTGATACGGAACGGGGAACTGTGTGAATCAAACTATCCGAAATCTCCATCATTGTCGCGTGATGATTGTAATAATTTAAAATTAAAGCCTTTCTATCATCTTTGTAAAAATTTCCGTCATCTTCGATTCGGCGACGGCGGCAACCTTCTGCACCTCCTCGTGCGAGACCTCCACAATCTTGCCCGGCACGCCAAGGTCGGTGATTATCGACATTGCAAAACACGGGACTCGCATCTGCCGTGCAACAATAGCCTCGGGTACTGTTGACATACCAACTGTGTCGGCACCAATTACGCGGAAATACCTGTATTCGGCAGGTGTCTCGAATGTCGGTCCCGTAGTTGCAAGATAAACGCCCTTCTGCAACTTGTAGCCAAGTTCGTCGGCAACTTTTTCGGCGCAGGCAATCAGCGACTTGTCGTAAACACAGCTCATATCGGGGAAGCGGTCGCCATCTTCGGGATTGTGCTTGCCGATAAGCGGATTGGGCATAATGCAGATGTGGTCGGTAATAACCATAAGGTCACCGATTTCAAAGTCGGGATTGACACCTCCGCTCGCATTCGACACAAATAGGTACTTTATGCCAAGGCGAATCAAAGTCCTTGTTGCAAAAACCAACTGCTTCATCGAATAACCCTCGTAGTAGTGAAAACGTCCCTGCATTGCCACCACGACCTTTCCGCCAAGGCGTCCAAGAATCAGTTTTCCACTATGCCCCTCAACTGTGGAGACAGGGAAATCGGGAATTTCGCTGTACGGAATTTCATCAATGACATCTATTTCCCTGACAAGACCGCCAAGCCCTGTACCGAGAATGATGCCCACTTCGGGAGTTTCCTTAAAGCGAGTTGTTATAAAGTTTATTGTAGCGTTTGTTGTTTCTGACATAACTGATTATTTGATTGTTAAACTGTTTTTTCTCTTCTTCGTCGCAAAGCAGTTCCACCCTGATTGGGACATAAAACATATAGGGTTTCATTCCGTCATCAATAAACTTGCTTGTACGCAGACGCACTGCATCCTTTTCGGTGACGACAATCATCTTCGGTCCGCTAATTTCGGCGAAAGCCTTGCTAATCTTGGCTATGTCGGCAGCCGAAAAATTGTGGTGGTCGGAAAATGGGAGATGAACCACACCCCTTGACTTCTGCATCAGCATCTCTACAAAATTTTCCGGATGGGCGATTCCAGTGACTGCCAGCACGTTGCAATCCTTCATCTTCTCGTAGTTCATCTTCTTTGAATTGCCGAAAATAGGCTTTATGTCCTCGTATTCAACAGTCGTAAACGACAGATGCTGATATGGAAGCACACCGACTTCCTTTGTTAGTATTCTTCTGTCCATCGGTGTAAGTTTCGACGGACAGTTGGTGTATACCAGCAGGTGAGCGCGATGTACGTTGAACCTTGATTCACGCAGACGGCCGAGCGGCATCACGTAGTCGGTAGCAATCGGGTAGTTGTAGTTTATTAGCAGGACATGCAAGCCCGGATTTATCTTGCGGTGCTGGAAGGCATCGTCGAGGATAATTACATTGAGGTCGGGATAAAGTTCGCGAAGTTTTTCCACGCCCTTGTTACGGTTTTCGCAAACGGCAAACACCACATCGTTGAACTTGCGTTTTACCTGCAAAGGCTCGTCACCGCAAAGAGTGTAGTCGTCGTCAGCCTCGACAATGCGGAAACCTTTGGTCTTGCGCTTGTATCCACGGCTCAGCACAGCGGCCTTGTAGTCGTCCTTTAGCAGGCGGAGAACATACTCTACGTGCGGAGTCTTGCCCGTACCGCCAACGCTTATGTTGCCGACCGAAATTATCGGCAGGTCGTATTCCTTCGACTTCAATATGTGGTTTTCGTACATAAAATTACGCACATCGCCTATAAACTTGTATATAAGCGACAGCGGCCAAAGAGTTACGAACCGAAAGAAACCGACCTTACGACTACTCATACTTTGAAAATTTCGGGAAAAATAATATTTTGTAGCGAAATGACAAAACAAAAAGCGAAATAAATATTTTTTATAACTTTTTAATTCGTCTTTTACTCAAGCCTATGACAATATAGACATCAAATCTTTGCTCGGTAATAACAAAAAAGCGACTGACAATCAATCGCTTTTTTGTTACAATTCCATTATTTGCTTATTCTTCCTTCAGTACATCCAAGATGCTGAAAATCTTGGTCTCGCCGTACGAGTCGGTTGCCCAAACGCGACCAATTTTCTTGTCTATCTTTGTAACCTTGTAGCCAGTTCTGAAGCTTCCAACAAAGTTTGCCATAATTTCATCCCCGACATTTATGTCCTGCTCGAGAGGAACAACCTTGCAGAATTCCTTCTTATATACGGTTATTTTTCCAGCCCAGCCCGACAGGAGCAAATACTTGTCGGCTGCATTTATAAGGGTGAAAATCTTGTAGCTTCCATCGGCATTAACTGTAACCTGTGCGCCTGGTTGCCATTCGTTGTTCTTTAGAACGGTGAATGTGTTAGGTTTCAATTGTTCGTTATTGTGGTCGTTTGCAAAACCTTTTCCGTCGTCCTTCCAGTCCATATCCAAATAGCAAACCTTTGGCGATGAGGGATTTGAATCGTCGGTAACGATTGCGCGTTCCATTCCCGAACCGCTTTGCCACCAAGTGAGCACAATGTCGCCCTTCTTGGCAGTCTGTCCCTGCGGAATTGGAATTATCAGTGCGTTAGGCATTTCGATGTCCTGTCCCATGCTTGACACAACCGACGATTTTTCGCCTATGCTCTTAAGGGTTGCATTGTAAAAGATGTAGGTTTCTTCGGCAGGGTCGTCGGATTCCTTTAGTTTGTTGGGATAGAACGAGTGTATTGACAAAACAGTCTGTCCTTCTGCAAGTCCTTCGTTCTTGGCTTCTTCGGGGAAATACCATGGGAAATCGGATGCTTCGATTGCCTTTTCTACTTCAGATTTTTCTTCTTCGGTTGCTTCGGTGCTGTTTTCATTGTTTTCCTGAAGATTGATGTTGTGCGTAGTCACGCCACCGCAACCAGCCATTGCCAGCGACAATACGGTTGCAAACAAAATGTTCTTTCTCATATTTATACTTATTTATAATTAATGTCGAACCTTTATTTTACAAAGGTAATCCCCATTTTTGATATGACAAAATTTTTTCACAGCAATACATTTCGGATTTTTTTAGGACATTGTTCGTTTTTAGACGTTGCACGCAACGTCTCTACGGATTTTGAAATTAATTCGATGCGAATTATTGGTTTTTATAGAATCGCGCCATGACGCGATTCTACATGAATTATCGAATTTTCAAACCCACAAATCATCAAACGCCGCAGGCATAAAACGTGAACGGCGAAGCCCTCAACGAAGTTAAACGGGCTTTGCCCCTCAAACGCCGCAGGCATAGAAACTTTTAAATCGGCAAAATGTTTTTATATGGAATCGATGTTGATTGTAGAGATGTTGCGCGCAACATCTCTACAGATTGTTTATTATTCCATCCAATTTTTCCAACGACCAATCGGGAACATAATCTTCTGAATTGCTGCTAAGTTCCTGGAAATAGCCGTTGTGCAGACCGCATTGTCTGAAATAGGCTGATATTTCATCGTATTCGTTTTGCGTGAGCGTTTGTCCGAGCAATGGATGGTTCTTGACATCTTTCGTTGGGAAATATTGAGCCATAAGGCTTACGTATATGTTGCGGTCGAACGCTGCAAGGTAATCGAGTACGCGCTTGCTGTTGTCGAGGTTGCCTGGCAATACAAGATGCCGTACAATTACACCACGACGTAGCATCCCGTTGACAAACACATTCTTAGGTCGCTGACGTTTCATCTCGGCTATGGCAGCAGTTGCCATATCGAAATAGTTTGGTGCCGACGAATATTCCACCGCAAGGCTGTTGTCGGCATACTTGAGGTCGGGCAGATACACATCGACAAGTCCTTCGAGGCGGCGCAACTGCTCAACCGATTCGTAGCCGTTGCTGTTATAGACGACAGGAATTTTTATCTGTGGCTTGTATTTGGCAAGGGCTTCTGCTATTTGTCCCGTAAATTGTGTAGGGCTGACGAGGTTTATGTTTTCGGCACCGACACTTTGCTGGTAAAGCATCAGTTTACCGAGCGTATCAACCGAAATTTCGCGTCCGTATGCCGAGCGCGAAATTGCATCGTTCTGGCAGAAGATGCAGCGGAGGTTGCATCCCGAGAAGAAAATCGTTCCGCTTCCGCGTGTTCCCGAAATGCACGGCTCCTCCCACTCGTGTATTCCTACACGGGCAATGGTAAGACCTTTAACTCGGCAAAACCCAGCCTGTTCGGTACGGTTTACCTTGCAATTTCGTGGACAAAAAGAGCATTGCATCATATTGTTTATTTATCGGTTGCAAAAGTACATTTTATTTTTCGTCAATGGCAATAAAAAACATTTCACATCGTTTTTTACGATAACGAATAAAAAATTTCAATAAAAAAATAAAAGTGATTATCTTTGCGCCCTAATTTAAGAAAATACATTATATGGCAACAACAGCAGACATTAGAAAAGGTTTAGCAATGGAACTCGAAGGAAAGCTTTACCTTGTGGTTGATTTTCAGCATGTAAAACCAGGCAAAGGCGGAGCATTCGTCCGTACAAAGCTCAAGAGCCTCGAAAACGGAAAGACCATCGACAAGACTTTCAACTCAGGTGCATCAATTAATCCTGTAAGAATCGAACGTCGTCCCTACCAGTTCGTATATAAGGACGATATGGGCTACAACTTCATGCACATGGAGACTTTCGAGCAAATCGCTATTCCCGAAGACGTTATCGACGGTGTTGAATTCCTCAAGGAAGGTCAGGACGTAGAAGTAGTGGTTCACGCTGAAACCGAAACTCCACTTTCATGCGAACTTCCTCCGTTCATCGAAGCTACTGTTACTTACACCGAACCCGGTCTCAAGGGCGATACTACAACCAACGCACTGAAGCCTGCAACAATCGACACTGGCGCTCAGATAATGGTTCCTCTGTTCATCGAAATCGGTGAAAAGATTAAGGTTGACACCCGTACAAAGGAATACGCCGAAAGGGCAAAATAATGTCGGTTCCTGATTAGTCATGAACGAAAACGACAATAAGATTACTTTCAACGCTTCAGATGTTCTGCTTCTGATAAAAAGGAAGTGGAAACATCTGTTGATTGTATGTTCGGTGGCATTGATAGCATCGTTGATTATAAGTTATTGCATTCCAGAAAGATACAAATCAACGGTGGTGCTTTATCCAGCCAATTCCACATCTGTTTCACAGACTCTTGCCACTGATGAAAATACAGAAAGAGGTCTGTTGCAGTTCGGTGAAAAGGAAGAGGTGGAACAAATGATGCAGATGTTACAGTCGAACGACATTAGGAACCGCATCATCGAAAAGTACAATCTCATCGAACACTACAGAATCGACCCCGACACCAAGTACCTTTATACCAAGCTTTACGACAAGTACGAAGACAATGTAAAGATTTCGCGTACGGAATATACATCAGTCAAGGTGGAGGTGCTTGACGAAAGTCCTGACACTGCTGCGATGATTGCCAACGACATCTCACAACTCCTCGACACCGTTTACGCACGAATGCAAAGGGACAGGGCTTTCAGGGCAGTTAAGATTGTAGAGAACGCAATGCTTGAGCAGGAGGCTCTTGTGAAGAACATCAGCGATTCGCTTGAGAAACTCGGTCAGCTTGGCGTAATAGAGGTGAAGTCGCAGACTGAAATGTATAGCGAGCAATATGCTATTGCTCTTGCCAATGGCAATACCAGCAAAGTAAACGAACTGAAATCAAAGCTCGATACCCTTGCTAAATACGGTGGTGCACATACTATGCTTACTGCCCAGCTAAAGGAGGAAGTACAAATCCTGACATTGAGAAGAAATAAGTTCAACCAGGCAAAAATCGAACTTGAGCAGGATTTGCCTAATGCATTTATAGTTAACAAGGCCGAAAAGGCCGAAAAGAAGACATATCCGATACGGTGGCTGATAGTTCTGTCAAGCGTTCTTTCGGCATTCTTGCTTGCTTTGATGGTACTGGCGATAATTGAACCATTAAAAAAAAAATAGTTGACGAAAACGTTGTATGTCATCCGGAACAGGTAAAAAAGAAAGGATATAAACAGATAATTTTTACAAGACTACCAAATTACGAAACTATGGAAAGTTATTTCAAGACCAAAAGCATATTCAACCTCATTGCAAAGTGGAAATGGCACTTATTGATTATAACTGTGGTGGCAGCAGTTTTGGGCTATGTGTTTTCTTGTCCATATTTTATTCATCCGAAATTCAAGTCATCGGCGACCCTATATCCGGCAAATATTATATGCCATTCCGATGAATCGGAATCGGAACAAATGCTCCAGATGCTTGAGTCTGACGACATTAAGTTTCAAATAATTGAAAAATATGATTTGTATAATCACTATGCCATCGACACTAATAGAAACGGCTCTTTGGCAAAGATGATGTCATATTATGAGGACAATGTAATCATAGAAAAGACTCCTAACGATGCAGTAATGATAACTGTTTGCGACGAAGATCCGCAGGTTGCCGCTGATATGGTGAACTCTATAATCGAAGGCTATGACAACCTTGTATTGAAGATTAATGCAGAAAAGTCAATTGAAATTCTGCGTATATACTCCGATGCGGCAGCCGAAAAGGAACACATTATTGACAGTCTATCGGAAGTACTTAAGAAATACGGAACCGAATACGGAATGATTGACGTGAAATCGCAGACAAGGTCTTTAGGCGAAGCAAATCCTATCATAAAGAACTGGCAGGAATACCGTGCCGAGTTTACGAAGACCGACTCACTGCTCAACAATACAATACAACGATACAACAAGGATTTGAAAATTTGCGAGGATGC
>CACWOG010000083.1:0-13209 GCA_902762455.1 uncultured Bacteroidia bacterium
CTTAAGCCTCATGATGTTAACATAATTGCTATGGCTCCAGGTGCTGTTGATACGGCCTTGTTCGGACTTGCGCCGAAGTTGCGCAAGCTGGCTGTCGCCCTAACGGTAAGCATCACACCCGAAAAGCTGGTTAAGAAGGCTTTGCGCAAGATGTTCCGTGGCAAGAAGGCATCGACTCCGGGTTTCATAAACTGGCTTGCAACGCCTTTGCTGAGGCATACTCCCGACTGGATGCTTTTCGTAACGATGAAGCATATAGGGAAGTATCAGAAATAGATGGTTATTCTTTTACGACAACTTTGTTTCTGCCGTTTGCTCTGACAATGTAGGTGCCGGCATTGTATTCCGATATGTCATAATATGCATTTCCGCTAACTTCGGTTATTTTCAATCTGCGGCCAGTATTGTCGAATATCTCGACTATTGTGGAGTGTTCGTTTGGCAGGGTAATTTCAAATATTCCAGAGGTTGGATTAGGAAAAATTGATAGGTCGTTATGAGCAGCCTCATGCAAAAAAACAGGGCCATCGACACCGTAAGTTTTCGAAAATTCAGAAGTGTTTTTGTCTAGATCTATTGTAAGGGCGGTGATTAGGTCTGATGACGTGCAGTTGGGGATTGTAGCAGTCCAGGCGCCTCTTACGCAAGGATAGGCTTTGCATACATATTGCATTCCTTCCCCGTATCCGCTTGGGTCGGGAGTTGCTTTGTATATTTCTACTTTGTGGAATTCGGGATGTATGACATCGAGGTTGCCACTAATGTTCATGTAGCCTTCGTCGTCAATAATGATAGTGTTTATTGTCGGGAAATTCAGTTTTTCGTTTGCTCCAGAATCTTCGTCCAAGTCGTCGTTGGGTGTTACTCCCGGTTCGAAAAGGTCGATAGCAAGTCCGCCGTTGTTGTAGAACGAGTTGCAACTGATGAGGTTCTGTGTGCAGTTGTCGTTGGTAATGTAAACTCCGCATCCTCCGTTGTTGGCAATGATGTTGGCCTCTTCGGGCGAACCACCGATTATAGTTTTCTGGACACCTTGCGAAATCCTTATGCCGTCGAGTCCGTTGGGCAGGGGATTGCCGTCAACATCGGTGCCTATATAGTTGCGTACAATTACGTTGCTGTCGGATGCCGTGATGTTTATGCCAATTCCTACCTGTTCGTTGCCAGATATTATGTTGCCGTCCATAATGTTCTTGTACGATATGCCGTCGATTATGATTCCAGCAGTATTGGCAATAGCATGACGACCAGTATAGTCGGTGCCGATAAAATTGTTCTTCAGGAGATTGTTGTTGGTGCCGTTGTTGTAGAAGAATACACCGTAGCCTACATTTCCCGAAATTATGTTGCGCTCTGCGTCGGTATCTCCGCCTACGCGGTTGCTGAACGAACCGTCGTCGAAAAGAACACCATAAGTATTGCCAATAGGTAACGTTCCTGTTACGTCTGTGCCTATGTAGTTTCCAATGATTACATTCTGGGTTGCACCAGCGCCAAATAGTGGCAGACCATAGTCGGTATTCCCCGAAATTATGTTGCGTTCGACTGGGGTAGTTCCACCTATGGTGCAGAACTGCACAGCACCTTCCATGCTCATGCCGTCGTAGTTTGGCAACGAATCTGTGCCTTCGCGGTTGGTGCCGATATAGTTCCCTTTTACGGCACAGTATTTTACGTCGAGTAGGCGGATTCCAATATGCAGATTGCCTGAAATTATGTTTCTGTCGGCGGTTGTCGTTCCTCCGATTGTGCAGTAGTCGCTGTTGGAAATGAATTCAAGTCCGATGTCGTTGCCCATAATGGTGCTGCCGGTCTCGTCGGTGCCGATGTAGCATCCCGAAACCGTTGAGTTTGCTGAGCCGTAGAATTGTGCGCCTTTGGTGAATCGGCGGATGTTGAGACCTTTCAGCGTTGTATTGGGTGCATTCATGAAGCGGAAGCCGTAGTCGCGGGCATTGCTACCGTCGATTACGATTTCAGGACCGTAGGGATTGGTGTCACCTGCAAAAGCGGTTTGCGTAGTACCGTCGATTGTAACGCCCTGCTGCATTATCATAGGTAGGTCGCTCGATGGAACGATTATCCAGACTCCAGTGTTCGAATTGTAGTTGGCATCGGTGGTTGGAATGTTGAAATTTATGGTATGCGGACCTGTTGATGCAGCGCACATTTGCAGAGCATAACGCAAGGTATTTGGACCGGAATCGCCAGTAGAAGTAACGGTGAAGGTGGCGGATTTTGCGACTATTGCAGTCAAAATCAATAATATTGCAAGTATAATGTTTTTCATGGTTCTAACGTTTTTCAAGTTTTATGCATCTGCTTTCATTGTGTTTGTTTTGGAAAAGAACAAAATACGTTCCATTCGCAAAATTTGACAGGTCAATAGTGCTATTTTTTGCAGAGATATGCTTGATTAATCGTCCGTTGGTGTCGTAAACGAGCATAGAGTCGAATTCGTCTGTGTTTATTTTGCAGATGCCTGTTGTTGGGTTGGGATAAATTGCCATATCATCGTTTGTGGCAAATGCTATTTCGGTGACTATGCCATGCGACTCGGAGAACTCCGATGTGTTGCCATTTTCGTCGGTGGCTGTTGCGATAACAGTCTCACTAGAAGCAATTTCGGCATCAATTACGGTAAGCCAACTGCCATCGCTGTGAGGTGTGGCTTTGCCTATGTAGGTGCGACCTTCACGCGGAATTCCAAAGCCTGTCGGCTGGTATGCGACGAAAAGTTCCACAATGGCGGTTTGCGGGTTTTGCGTGTCGAGAGTGCCGTTAATCCAGATTTGACCGCTGTTTACGTCGCGGATGACCGATGTTATCACCGGATAGTTCATGAGGTTGTTGCAACCGCTGTCGGTATCGCCATTATCATTTTCGTTGATTCCTTGCGGAAATATCTCAATTCCAGCGTATTGGTTGTTGAAGATTGAATTCTGCGAAATACGGTTGTTGAGTGTGGTTTCATCCATCAGGACAATGCCTGCCGAATCGTTGTTGGCGATGATGTTGCCTCTGTCGGGCATTCCGATGAAGTTGTTGGTTGCGCCTCCAGCGATGAGTATTCCGCTTGCTCCGTTGCCGAGGTCTGTGGAAATGTCGAGTCCTGTTCCAATTTTGTTGCCAGCAACCGTTATGCTGTCGGCTCGGTCGGTTATTACAAGACCGAAGTCGGAATTAGCAGAAATTACATTGTCGCTTATTTCGAGGTGCTTGGTAAGTGCGCTGACGATTATGCCGTTTTCGTTTGGCAATGCTGAATTGCCGCTTATGTCAACACCGATGTAGTTGCCATTGATAATGTTGTTTTCGGTTCCGAGGTCGGTGACTTCGATACCAGCATATCTGTTTCCCGAGAAAATATTTCTGTCGGATTCGGTATCGCCTCCGATAATATTGCCTTTGGCATCGGCAGCAAGCATAAGTCCGACATCGTTGGGTAGGGCCGATGTCCCTTGGGCATTTGTGCCGACAAGGTTGCCCCTAAAAATATTTTCGTCGGTACCATGTGTTACAATGAAAAGTCCGTAGCTTCGGTTGCCTGACAACACATTGTTTTCCATTATGTTCTGGTGCGACGAGCCATCGACGCAGATTCCTGTGGCGTTCGGAAGTGCAATTTCTCCGCTTGCATCGGTGCCTATGTAGTTGCCACAGATATTGTCGTGATGGCAGTTGCCGTAGTAGATGCAGCCATAGACGCGGTTTCCCGAAATGATGTTACGCTCTTCTGGTGTGTGTCCGCCAATGATGTTGCATTTGCCTGTCGTGTTGATTTCCCCGCCATTGGCTTGAATTAGCGAGTCGGTTCCCTCGAAAGCAAAGGTTTGCGTTCCCGTAACGTCGGTGCCGATATAGTTTCCACAAACGACATTGCTGTCGGCCGATTCGATGTAGATGCCAATTTCGGTGTTGGCGGAGATAATGTTGCGTTCGGCAGGTGAGGTCCCGCCTATACGGTTGGCATTTGCGTTTGTCATTACAATTATTCCGTAGTGGTTACTAATTGGATTTGAACCTGTTATGTCGGTTCCGATGTAGTTGCCCGACACAATGTTGTTACGGCTTCCGCTACTTTCGATTACTATGGCTGCATTTGTGTTGCCAGACAATATGTTGCGCATGTTTTCGGCAGTTCCACCAATAGTATTGTCGTGTGATGCTGACGAAAGGTATATTCCCTGATTGTTTGGAACAGAAAGAGTTCCTGTTCTGTCGGTGCCGATTTTGTTGCCTGTTATTGTATTGTTTTCAACGCCAATGAGGGCAATTCCTGCGATTGTATTTCCCGAAATGATATTGTCGGTTATGTTGATGTTATGTGCATATCCGAGGTCGTATGTGCCATAGCTTCCGCCCGAAATGCCTATTCCGTATGTGTTTGAAAATGCTTCTGTTCCTGTTGCGTCGATACCGATATGGCAGTTGCTGACAAGGCCTCCGTTTGCTCCGAAAAACAGAATTGCATACTGGAATCCACCAATTGCAAAACCTTTTATGCTATTGTTTGCACTGGCAAGGCGGAAGCATGTCTGAAGGTTGCGGTCGCCACCATTGAGAACGATTTCGGGACCGTACGGGTTTGTGTCACCGACGTTGTTGGTCTGCGTGGTGGCATCGATGTTGACATTTCCTGCCATGATGAGGTAGGGCAGTTCGCTAAGAATATTTATGGTAAATGTTCCTATTTCTGCATTGTAGTTTGCATCGGTTGTGGGAATGTTGAAATATATGTTCGAACTGCCAATGTAGTTGCTCGATGCCGATGTTATTGCCTGACGTAGAGAGCCTTCGCCACTGTCGGCAGTATTTGTTACGATATAGTCGGTGGCGAAAATTTTGTTTGGCAGTATCATCGCTGCGCACAAAAGTGCCGCTACCAATAAATGCTTCTTCATAGTAGAATTTTTTACTGATGCGAAGATAAGAAATATTTTATTAGTTGGCACAAAAAATACCATTGTTGTCCGCTAAATTATGCGTTGTCACAATTTTTGCGTTGCTCCATTTCATTCCGCAGCAAAAATATGCGCCAACGCTTCAAAACACATACGTTTTTCTATATATATGCAACCTCTCCGAGGTTGATATATTCTATTGAAATTTTAGCGAACAACACTAATAAAATACCTAGTTGATATTGGATGTCAGATGGTGTTTTCCGCTGCCTAAGGTCTGTTTTTCATAACCATTGGCGGTTGGCAACCAAACTTCTGCCGTTGTGTTCGCTGGTATGGCAATGTCCCATTCAAACTGATTTCCACTGACTTTCCAATTGCTTTCGATTAGTCCCGAAACTGATTTATAGGAGCAGTTTACATATTCCAGTCCTTTGATTGGATATGGTTTCAGTTGGATTTTGCTATATCCAGGTTCCAGAGCGCGGATGCCTCCGAGATATTCGTATTCCCAAAGTATAAGGTCGCCCAGAAGCATTACGTGGTTGCCTGAATTCATCGATGGGTCGGCGGTGTTTCCGTTCCAAAGTTCCCATATTGTAGTGGCTCCGTTTCGATACATATAGCCCCAGCTTGGATAGCTGTCGATGGTAGCCAGACGCAATGCAAGGTCGCCACGGCCTCGTTCGGTAAGGGTACGCATAAGCTGTTGTATGCCTACAACACCAGTTGAAACATGCCCATCAAAGTCCTTTTCGGTCTTGTCGATGATGTTGGCGAAAACTTTGTCTTCCATATCGGATGGCACCATTCCGAACCATAGAGGTAGGATGTTGGCAGTTACGGTGTTGTTGCTGTATCGTCCGCTTTCCTTGTTTAGGTATTTTTCGTTGTACGAGATGGTTGTTGCAGCAATCTCATTGTTGAAATATGTTACATCTTCGGCATATCCAAGCAATTCGGCAAATTTTGCCATTTTGCCAGCAAGGTAGCAGTAGAAAGGTGTTGATATTACGGCTGCCGATGTAATGCGGCTTGTGTCTTTCGAATGTATCATTTCTGGCGATTCGGGTGGCATACACCAGTCGCCATAGCAGTCGCGAGTGATTATACCATCTTCCGAATAGCTTTCTTTCATGTGGACTATCCAGCGTTTCATTGCAGCATAGTGCTGGCGTATTGGTTCGCTGTCGCCAAAGCGCGTGTAAACCATATCGGCTGCCGTGATGAATGCTCCGGGCCAAGTCATGTTGTCGGTATATCTGCGCCAGTAGGCAGGTGCCACATCCGATATTGAACCGCTGGGCCATTGGGAATCGTCGAGGTCACTGAGCCATTTTGAGTACAGTTCGTGATTTCCAAATATGTACGATTCCCCGTAGCATCCTGTTGTGCGGTCGCCAGTCCAACCCATGCGCTCGTCGCGTTGCGGACAGTCGGTTGGCATACTACGGTAGTTTCCTCTAATTCCCCAGTATGCGTTGCGATAAACCGCATTTATAATTTCGTCGGATGTCTCGAATGAACCCGTAGTTGGCATTGCGTCGTAGAAAACAAGTCCTTCAAAATCGTCAGCCATAGGCTTTTCGCGCAGACCTTTCACTTCTACATAGCGGAATCCATGGTAGGTAAACATTGGATGCCACTTCGCATCGCTGCCGCTCATTATATAATGGTCGGTGGCTTCGGCACTGCGTAGGTTGTCGATGTATATTAGGCTGTCGGGAGTTAGAGTTTCTGCAAAACGCAAGGTGATGGTATCTCCTGCCTTCTGGTTGTGCATTTTTATGTCGAGCACTCCAACCATATTCTGCCCCATATCAACTATCCAGCAGTCGTTCTTTTTGAATATCGCCACCGGACGAATCTTGTCCTGCACCATGATGTTAGGATTGGGCTGTGCAACGAGTTCACCTTTGGGCGCCTCTACAAGTTCTACAGGCAGCCAGTTGCTGTCGTCGTATCCGATTTTTGTCCATTCACCAAGCTCCCTGTTGGCATCGTAGGTTTCTCCGTCAAACTCGTTGGCAGTACGGATAGGTCCGTTGTTTGTTATTTTCCAGCTTTCGTCGCTACATATCATTGCCGAGGTGCCGTCGTTGTAAGTAACTTCAAGTTGCAGAAGGAGTTGAGGCATTCCGTAGTGCATGGCATGTCTTATTCCGCACCATTCGAGATAAAGCGAGTCGTAGCGGATAGTTATGAAGCGACCGCCTTCGAGTGTGACACCGATTGCATTGTCGCCTTTATTGAGCAGTGAAGTTACATCGTAAGCATTGAAATACACACGTTTAGTGTAGTCGGAAATGGCGGGCTTCAGCAGCTCGTCGGCGGCGACTTCGGTTCCGTTAATGTATGCGCTGTATTGTCCCAGTCCGCTGATGTATAGGCGTGCTTTGCTTATGTCGTTGTTCAAGTTGAAAGTTTTGCGGAGATAGCGTGCGGTAATGCGAGTTTTGTCATAAAGGACATCATCGTCGAATTCGTGCCCAATCCATTTTGCTTGCCAGTCGTCCTGGTTCAGCAGGCTTATCTCAAATGATTTTACGGAACTCTCCAGACTGGCTTTCTTTTCCTTTTCTCCGTATGTCACAGTGGTATATACTTTCCAGTATGCCTTGTCTCGGCTTTTAAGTTCCCGACCTTGATATGCAATGTAGAGCATCTGGTTCGATTCGACGACTTCCGAATCCCACAGGTCGCCGATTCCTTTCCTGGCATTTTGCTCGGTGGAGGCGACCACGATGCGGTAGTTGACTTGCATTACATTTTCGTACTCGCTTTCGTACTGCCAGCTGAAACGCGGCTGGTTGGTTGCTAAGGCCCTCGTGCCGTCCTGCTGTTCGACAGTAAGGTCGCATATTTCGATTTTGGTTCCGCAAGCGGTAAGCATTGCAGAGATGATTGCAACAAACAGAATGGAGAATAACAAAGAGCGGTTCTTCATGGTATAAATTTATTGAATTTTATTGATGCGAAGATAAGAAATAAATAATTAACGGATGACATCTATTTTCCCATCTCCCTATATTTCATCGGAGAAACCTTTACCTCCTGCTTGAAATAGCGGCAGAAAAACGAATCGTTTGGGAAATTCAAGGCTTCGGCAATCTGCTGTATGCTCATATCGGTAGAATTAAGCAGAACTTTTGCCTCCACAATCACCCTTTCCTTTATAAGTTGTATCGGCGTTTTTCCCGATGCCAGATTAATCATCTTGGAGAAATATTTGGGCGAAACACAGCAACGGTCGGCATAAAATGACACCATCCGTTCCTTGCTTCCATACACTTGTAAGTCATCCATAAACTGCAGGTACAGTTCATTTTCACGGCTTCCTTCGTACAAAACATCATCCTGACCACCACCTTCTCCTAATTTTGAAAGGAATGATGCCGCCGACACAAAAAGATAACCCTTCACCACCTCGCTACGATACGCAACATCCACCGAGGAATAAAACTGTCGAATCTCCTTGTACAAACGTATTTGCTGCTGCATTTCCGCCTCATCGAGATGCATAAGTACTGGAACAGAACGGTGCATTATGTATGAATTGGCATTCATAGTGGAACTATTGAACAACTCGTCGTTTCCATTGTCCTCAAAAGCCATCGCTATTATTTTCAGGTCGTCGCTACACGAAAGAAATTCCACTATAGAACCACTTTGGACAATTAGAGCATCGTTGCACCCGACAACATACTCGTGCCGGTTCACCGTCGTCCTAATCGAACCTTTGCAACAAAGAATCGCCGAGGTAAACGTCAATTTGAACGGATAGGAATATGGCCGCGAATACGACACTTCAAAATCAAGAAAATTTTGCTCAATGTCCAGATTGTCATCAATAAATATCGACTCACCGACAACCATACCTTCGTTAACTCTGTTGAAAAATCTCAGTAATATCTGATTTACAGGAGTTTGCATAATCATTTACAAATTTTGCACAAAGATAATACTTTTATCACAACAAAATCCTCAAAAGCGAAAAATAGAACATTTATAACGAAAGATAAGAAACTGCAGAAATCTCACTATTTTATAATTTTGCACCCCGAAATTGACATAGTATGTCCATACGTGAAAGTTACATATCGGAAATCAACAAGAACAGCCCATACTGCTCTATAACAAACATTTACAACATTTTGGCGTAAAACGAGGAAAAACGTATGGCGAAATTCAAATTGTCGGCATTTCTAGTCAAAAGGCGAATAGCATTTATGCTCGCTGCATTAGCTATTGCTATTGCAAGCATTTGCCTGATTCCGCTGACAAACATAAATTCCGATATGTCGCGCTACCTGCCCGACGATTCGCAGATGAAGCAAGGAATCGACAAGATGGCTGAAGAATTTGGCGATGACGGTCTTGGCTCGGGAATGGTCAGGGTCATGTTCAAGTCGTTGCCCGAAAGCACAAGAACCGCCGTAAAGGACGAACTTTCGGACATCGAGGGCGTGGCAAATGTAATCTACATCGAAGGCAACGACGAATACAACCACGGCGAAATGGTTCTGTACGAACTACTTGGCAACAGCAAGCGCAGTCAGCACGAACTTGCCGACGACATAAGTTCAAGATACGGCGACATTGTAATTGTAGAGACAAGCGAACAGGACACCACCGCACCTCTAGGCGTAATGCTGATAGCCTTTGCCCTGCTGCTTGCAGTACTGCTGATAATGTGCGAGTCGTGGCTCGAACCTCCGATTTTCCTCGCAGCCATTGGCGTAGCGGTTGCAATAAACATGGGAACCAACGCCCTGCTCGAAAGCGTGTCGGCAACCACCAACTCAATCGCAGCAATACTCCAACTCGTGCTTTCTATCGACTACTCCATAATCCTGATGAACCGCTACCGACAGGAAAAGGAATCGGGAAAAGACAAGATGGAAGCAATGTCAAACGCACTCAACAAAGCATCGTCGTCAATAGTCAGCAGCGCATTCACAACCATAGTCGGCCTACTTGCCCTCTTATTCATGAAGCTGAAAATCGGTGCCGACATGGGCATTGTCCTGGCAAAAGGCGTACTTTGTAGCCTTGTTGCAATATTCACCGTACTCCCGTCGCTCATCATTATGCTCGACAGTGCAATAGAAAAGTCGAAAAAGCGCGTACTTAACTTCCACACCGAAAGACTGGCTGGATTCAGCATGAAATTCCGAATTCCTCTGGCAATACTTTTCGTGGTGATATTTGCAGGTTCGTACTGGTTGCACAAAAAAACCGACATTTCCTTTTCCATAGAACAGAAATCACAGATTGCCGAAATATTCCCGCAAAGGAACATCACAGCTCTTCTGTATGAAAATTCCGACTCACTTGAAATCATCAAATTAGCCGATAGCATTTCCAAAAATCAACACATAAAGTCGTTTGTCTCCTACCCTTCGCTGATGCAAAAGAAATATTCGGCACAGGAAACCAAAGACCTGCTCGACGAAATGACCTCAATGACTGGCGACCTTGACCTCGACGACATTAGTTCAGAACAAATCGTCAATACAATATACTACATAAAGTCGGGCGAACTCGCCAACGAAAAAATCAGCCTCCACGACTTTGCCTTGCTACTGTCGGACTTTGCCACCGACACCACCTACACCACCGACATCGACATTCCAATAAGCGCACCCGACACGACAATGGATGTCGAGCAAAGCCTAAAGTTGCTTGCATCACTTACCGACACAAGTTTCATATCCAAGAAGCTAACTTGCGACGAAATATCAGAAATTCTTGGCATCGACAAGGAACTGATATCAATAATTTGTCCTCCCGGGACAAAAATGACAATAAAGGAGACCATTAGCACATCTAAATACCTTGCCAACAGCTACTTGCAACCGATTCGTGTACACCATCACACCGAAAAACCAAGGGAAAATATAGTTGAGAACACTTCCGAAAGCACCACGCCAAGCAATACTGCCGACATTCAGGAGATTGCCGAGACCACCCACACAAACGACAGCGACAACATCTACACCGACTCGACAAAAGTACACAGCCAGTACACCCCTGCCGAAATGGCAGAGATTATCGGCATGAAGGAAAAGCACGCATCAACAATCTACAATCTTTACGGGCGCACCATCGACAAGAAAGTAAAGACGATGTCGCTGTACGAATTCATATACTTCCTAAACCACGACATCTCAAAACGTAAACTTTTCGCATCTCAGTTCGACGACGAAAGCCGCGAATGGCTAAACTATGCCGAAAGCCTGATGGCTACAACACTTACACAAAACAAGCAAGAAACACCAACAACTGCACCGACCATAGTGCAGACAGAAGTCGATACGACAGCGAACATTACCGAACATCCAGAAAAAAAGCACGAACACAACATTCCCGCACCTACGCCCAAAGTTGACAAGGAAATGCTTGCAATGCTCGACAAGGCAGAACTGCTCATCAAGATTGCCGACAAAGGCGAAAAGTTCGGCGTAATAAGAATGCACGAAATCCTTGATTCGTTAGGCACCGACATCGACACTTCGGTTCTCGAACTGGCATACCTGTACTATGGAACCAGCAACTTCGACAACGACAGCCTCCTTATGTCGGCGGAAGAAATACTTGATATTGTAACCGATTCGATTATAGGCAACAAGAAGTTTGCTCCGATGATAACCGACAATATAAAATCGAGCATTCAGGAAGCCAACGATATGGTGGACAGCAACCTTGGCAAACTTCGTGGCAAGAATTTCTCGCAGGCAATCATCTTCAGCGACTATCCCAAGGAAGCCCCCGAAACCAACGATTTTGTAGAATCGCTTACTGCACAATGCAATTCGCAACTTAAAGACGAGCACTACCTCATCGGCGAATCGGTGATGATGAATGAGATGCGCAACCAATGGGGCAGCGAAATGCTACTTGTGACACTAATCACCATACTTTCGATATTCCTGATAGTTGCCATCACTTTCCGCTCGCTTGCCGTTCCGTCCATCTTGGTGATGACTGTGATGTCGGCTGTTTATATTAATGTCTTTGTGAGCGGACTCATCGGCACACTGCTTTATCTCGCATACCTCATAATGCAGAGCATACTTATGGGTGCAACTATCGACTACGGCATACTTTTCGCCAACAACTACCGAGAAGCACGCTCCTCGTTGAGCATAAAGAACGCAATATGGGAAGCCTACAAGTCGTCCACCCACACCATTGTAACATCCGGCACCATAATGACAATCGCACCGCTTGCAATGTCCTTCATGATGGACGACCCCACCACAATAATGATTCTGCAATGCATCGCCATAGGCGCATTCGCAGCCGTAATGCTGATTATCTTCGTTTTGCCAGGATTGCTTGGAGCTTTTGACAGGTTTATTATGAAAAAGAAAGAATAATGTAAAGATGCAAAATCTTGCGTCTATATCTGTGCAATGCATTGCGTCACTACTTCCCTATACAGAACTTCGAGAAGATACTTCCCAGCACCTCATCGGTACTGATAGCACCTGTGATTTCGCCAAGATGATAGTTTGCTTCGCGCAAATCCTGAGCAATGAAATCGGAAGGAATCCCCTCTCCTATCGCCTGCTTTGCCGACAACAGCAAATCCCTTGCCGCCGTAAGCGAGGCCACATGACGCACACTGGTAATGACAACATCTGCGGTTTCGGCCTTTAGTGACGAAACGTACTCGACAAACCTCCGGCACAAGGCATCAACATTAGAACCGTCGAGGGCAGAAATCAGCAGAGAATCGCCATATCCATATTCGGCATCGCAAATATCCGACTTGTTGAGCACTATTATAAGTTTTGTCTCGTCAGAAATTTCTTTTTCAATAGACGCGACAATCTCATCGTTATGCTGCTTGTCTGCCGACGCATCAAGCACAAGCACAACAATCCGCGCCGACTTCAGCTTTGAATAAGTGCGCTGAATGCCAAGTTCCTCAACTTCATTGTCGGCATTGCGTATGCCAGCCGTGTCGATGAAGCGAAAGCGTATGCCGCCGAGGACAAACTCCTCCTCTATCGTGTCGCGCGTTGTTCCTGCCACCGATGAAACTATTGCCCTGTCCTCGTGCAAAATTGCATTCAGAAGTGTCGATTTACCAGCATTCGGCTCACCGACAATTGCTACTGGCACACCCGACTTCACGGCGTTCCCATATTCGAAACTACGAATAAGCTTTTCGGTTTCGGCACAAATCTCGTCAATGAGTGAAACCAACTTGGTGCGGTCGGCAAATTCGACATCTTCCTCCGAAAAGTCAAGTTCCAATTCAAGCAACGAGGTTAGTTCCAGCATTCTGCCACGC
>CACWOG010000083.1:13272-18872 GCA_902762455.1 uncultured Bacteroidia bacterium
CCGCCGAACTGCTCGAAATGAGGTCGGCAACCGCTTCAGACTGCGACAGATCCATCTTGCCATTCAGGAAAGCCCTTTGCGTAAACTCACCCGGACGGGCAAGCACAGCGCCATAATGCGTGAGCGCAGACAGAATTTTCTGCTCGATGTATTCGGAACCATGGCAATATATCTCGACCATATCTTCGCCCGAAAACGAAGCCGGCGAAGCAAACTTGACAACCATCGCCTCATCGAGCAGAGTGCCTTTTTCGTCAACTATGCCTGTAAAAAGCATCGTGCGAGGATTTTCTGCCTCAAAAATTGACTTGCGCACGACAATATTCCGTGCTATAGCAAACGAATCGGATCCGCTAACCCTTACGATGCCTATTGCTCCTGCTCCCGAAGCCGTCGATATGGCGCATATTGTTGTTCCGAATGTCATTTCAACAAAATTTTCCGCAAAGATAATCATTTTAGACAGGAACGTCATTCGGAATACAAGGAGTTCTTCTCTTTTTTGTAACAGGAAAGTATTTTTATGCCTTTAACATTAATCAGTTGAAAAAAGGATTACAAAGACTGAATGCACGATTAAATGTCAAAGTATTTTTGTAGCGATATTTTTTAGAATGATAAGGACAGGCGTTTACGGAAGCATTGATTCTAGTACGGTCGGCATGGTTGAGAATATTCTTGATGTTGCCGAACTTGATGTTGTTGGAATGTACTCTGCAGCTTCAGACTTAAGCAATGTCAAAAACTTGCATCTACGCAAATTTGATGAGGAGGGTACATTCCTAAAAAATGTTGATGCTGTAATTGCTGTTTCGCCCACAACGAGTCTCGAAGAAATTAAGACTTTGGTAAAATCGTCGAAGCACGTGTTTTTTGAGCCTGCATCGTCGTATTGTAGTACCGATGTCACCAAACTGTCAAGTATAGTAGATGAAGCAAATGTGAAGGTTCAGGCGGGTTTTCACCATAGGTTCAACAATACATTCCTATCGGCAAAACCGTTTATTATAATGCCACGCTTCATACAGTCGGTGAACCACAGACGTTTCAATTCTAGTAGCGAATATTGCTCTTTACTGATGGATATGCTCATAAACGATGTTGACATTGTACTTAGTGTGGTGAAGTCGAATGTAAAAAATATCTACGCAAGCGCGTCTGCAATAACACAGATGCCTTCGGTTGCACCAGATGTTATTAATGCTCGTATTGAATTTTACAATGGTTGTGCAGCACATTTTGTTGCTAGCCGCATTGCCGAAGAGGATTCGCACAAAATGACATTCTACTGCCGCGATAGTTATACCAATATTGATATGCTCAACAACAAGGCATCTTTGATTAAAAAGAACAGCGATGTTGATGACCCGTCGTTCTTCAGCCAGCCAGTTGGCGACTTGCGCGTTGAACCGATTATGGTAAAGCAAAACAATATCTATTACGACGAATTCACATCTTTCGCAAAATCAATACTTTACAACAAGTCACCCGAGGTTAATGTTGATACAATACTCAAGACCTACGATGTAGTAAAGAAGATAAAGGATAAGATAAATTTGACTTTTTAATAAAATTTTTACCTCTATAATTGGTATTATTGCTTGTCTCTAAAAGAGAAGATTATTGGGCGTATGTAATTTGTCCGCAATCTGACAACCCCTTATTAATAAACAGATTATCAACCCAATTCCGTTAAAATGTAGTACCAAATAAGCGAACACACGAGCAACATTCCTATTGCTGTTCGCTCAGCTTTACTTGCTTCGCTGCGAAAGCTAAAAGTTCAGAACTGTCCGTGAGTGTTTTTAGCAGGCAACACTATTATTATATATAGGACGTTGCCTCTGAAAGCTATCTTACGCCTTGCAGTTGCTTCCTTCGCAGTTGAGCAGACAGTTGCTGCATTCGGTGAGTTCGCCGCGCAGACGAGAGTTTATCATAGCCGAAATGCGTTCCTTGAGCGGTTCAATGTGCATATTCATCAGAATGTCGTTGGCAAAGGCGAACATAAGCATCAGCTTTGCTTCCTTGGTGCTAATTCCGCGCTGGCGAAGGTAGAACAATGCTTCTTCGTCGAGCTGACCTACGGTTGCTCCGTGGCTGCACTGAACATCGTCGGCGTAGATTTCCAATTGTGGTTTGGTGGTCATGCGGGCATCGCCTGTGAGGCAGAGGTTGCGGTTGGTCTGGTAGGCTGCCGTCTTCTGTGCGCCCTCGTGGACGATGATTTTTCCCATAAACGAACCGCGAGCCTGCTCATCGAGTATGCCCTTGTATAGTTCGTTGCTGTTGCAATTTGGAACAAGGTGCTCGATTAGCGTATAGTTGTCAACATATTGCTGGCGGTCGATGAGGTAAAGTCCGAGCAGGTTGGCATCGGAATGTTCACCGTTGAGGCGAACGCGTAGGTTGTTGCGTACGATTCCGCCGTGAAGTGTGAGTACAAACGACTCTACATTTGCATTTTCGCCAATTTCGGCAAGGTGGCTGCTGACGAGACTCGACTTGTCGGGCTCGTTCTGCAGTGTGTAGTGAGTAAGTTTCGAGCCGTTGCCTACAAACGATTCTGTAGTGTCAATCACGAAGTTGTTGCTGCTGTTGAGAGTGTGGTCGCAGACAACTACCGACAGCGACGAATTTTCGTCAAGTACAATCAGGTTGCGCTTGATGATGTTCTTGTTGCCGAAGCCGTGAGTGAGGTTTATTATCTGCAAGGTCTTTTCGGCGTGGGTGTTCTTTGGAACATAGACGAAAAGTCCGTCGTCGGCAAGCATTGTGCTTAGGTTCACGAATCCATCATTGAAAGTAGATGCGCTTCGGTTGTAGTATTTCTCGAAAATGTCGCGGTGTTTCTGCTGTGCCTCCTTCATGCTGCAGATGATAATTTTACCGTCCACAGCCTTGTTGTTGTCGTAATACTTGCCGTTAGACAGCAGTATTACATCAGCATCCATGTTTTCGACTTCGCACTTGAAATATTCGTTAAGGTCTATGTTGGTCTTTGCCTGCATTATGCTTCCGAACTCGGTGCTGAAAATGTCGTTGACATTGAGGTTGCGGTAGTTTTCGGTCTTGGCCGTAGGAAGTCCGTTGCTTTTGAACGCCTCAAAAGCTTCGTTGCGCTTCGCGAACAAGAAGTCGGAATCGGACTTGCGGAACTGTTCGGCGCAACTTTCAAAAATGTCGATATATTTTTTCTTGATGTCCATAAATTATTCGCCCATTTGTTCCTTAATCCAACCATATCCCTTTTCTTCGAGTTCGAGAGCCAGTTCCTTGCCGGCTGTCTTCACGATGCGTCCGTTGTAGAGGATGTGAACCACATCGGGCACGATGAAGTCGAGAAGCCTCTGGTAGTGGGTGATAACTATGCACGATGTCTCTGGAGTCTTGAGCTTGTTTACTCCGTTAGCAACAATGCGGAGAGCGTCGATGTCGAGACCAGAGTCTGTTTCGTCGAGAATCGAGAGGCAGGGACGGAGCATTGCCATCTGGAAGATTTCGTTGCGCTTCTTTTCACCCCCCGAGAATCCTACATTCACCTGACGGTTTGCAAGGTCGTCCTTCAGTTCGACGAACTCCTTCATTTCGCGGGTGTATTTCAGGAATTCCGATGCGGTCAGTTCGGGCAAACCGCGGTATTTGCGCTGCTCGTTGATGGCTGTCTTCATGAAGTTTATCATGCTTACGCCAGGTATTTCAACTGGATACTGGAAGCTAAGGAAAATGCCTTCCTTGGCGCGTTGTTCTACGCTCATTTCGAGCAGGTTGCGACCTTTGAAAATAACTTCGCCTTCGGTAACCTTGTAGTTTTCGTTGCCGGTTAGTACAGCCGACAAGGTCGATTTTCCCGAACCGTTAGGTCCCATTATGGCGTGAACTTCGCCCTCTTTTATTTCGAGGTTTATACCTTTTAGTATTTCTTTGCCGTTGATTTCGGCGTGAAGGTTCTTTATTGTTAGCATAGTGATATGTTTTTTGCGTTGTTATTATGAGACGATGGGCACATCGTCTTTACATATATCGATTTTCGGATTCCGTGAGGATAGTAGTCCTTGGTGTCGTCGAAGATTGCTATGGCTTCCGACCTGATTTCGGGGTATTGCTCTCCGATTTTCATGAGCATATCGTAGGCGGCTGAGCGGACCGATGCTTGCAGCTTGTTGTCCTTTATGCTGTCGAAGCAGAAGTCCATTACATCGCAGCTTTGTCTTTCGTCGAGTTGTAAGTGCGAGAGTATCTTCAGCGTTTCGCGACGGTGTCCTGGCTTTGTTATGTTTGGCAGGTTGTCGATGAGCATTTGTGCGTAAGGTTGGATGTCGGCGGCTTTTCGCTCTGCATATTTGCAGAGAACCCAGCTTGCCCTCCACGAGAAAGGTTCGTTTTCGAGCGAAAAGACAACAAAACTACCAATCTGCTGTTTGTTCGCCAGCAGGTAGTTGGTCGTTGACTTCACATCGAAGTGCTTGACTGTGAGAATGGGTAGTATGTCTGTTTTACTTTCCAACTTTTAAATTTTGTCTTTCTTTTTTTCAGCGCAAAGCATTGCGCTGCTACATTATCCTACACTACCCTCTAGACTTATTTGCAACAATTTTTGTGCTTCGACGGCGAACTCCATCGGCAGACGGCTGATGACTTCCTTGGCGTATCCGTTTACAATCAGACCGATAGCGGTTTCGGTTGAGATGCCGCGCTGGTTGCAGTAGAAAATCTGGTCTTCGCTGATTTTCGAAGTCGTAGCTTCGTGCTCCACGATGGCTGTTTCGTTGTTCACATCGAGGGTGGGGAAGGTGTGTGCTCCGCACTTGTCGCCCATGAGCAGCGAGTCGCACTGCGAGAAATTGCGGGCGTTGTCGGCGTTCTTGCCGATTTTCACCATTCCGCGGTACGAGTTCTGGCTGCGTCCTGCCGAAATACCTTTAGATACTATTGTACTGCTGGTATTCTTGCCGAGGTGAATCATCTTCGAGCCGGTGTCGGCCTGCTGGAAATTGTTTGTAACGGCAACAGAGTAGAATTCCGATACCGAGTTGTCGCCCTTGAGTACTGTGCTCGGGTATTTCCAAGTGATTGCCGAACCGGTTTCGACCTGCGCCCAGCTTATTTTCGAGTTCTTGCCGTTGCAAAGTCCACGCTTGGTGACGAAGTTGTAGATTCCGCCTTTGCCTTCCTTATTGCCTGGGTACCAGTTCTGTACGGTTGAGTATTTTACTTCAGCATCGTTTTCGGCAATGATTTCCACTATGGCGGCGTGCAACTGGTTTTCATCGCGCTGTGGTGCGGTGCAGCCTTCCATGTAGCTTACATACGCGCCTTCGTCGGCTACTATCAGTGTGCGCTCGAACTGGCCGGTGTTGCTTGCGTTTATGCGGAAGTAGGTCGAAAGTTCAATCGGGCAGCGCACACCCTTTGGAATGTAGCAGAACGACCCGTCGCTGAATACAGCCGAGTTGAGCGCTGCAAAATAGTTGTCGCCCGATGGTACTACCTTGCCCATGTACTTGCGTACGAGGTCGGGGTGGTTTTTCACAGCTTCGCTGAACGAGCAGAAGATGATTCCGTCTTCGGCAAGACGTTCCTGGAAAGTTGTTTTCACC
>CACWOG010000084.1 GCA_902762455.1 uncultured Bacteroidia bacterium
TTTAAATTTATATTACTAAATATCAAGCACTTACAAACAAACACCATCAATTATGGACAATTTACACAACGAATCGACCAGCAATCACCGCCCCCAAAATATGCTCAAAAAAATATTAAATAGTTATATTTTCAAAATAGACTAAACAAAAATGGGGCAAATAATATTGAAATCAAGCATTAACTTTGCGTGGAGAAACTTAGCGCAATATAGTATGCCCAGGAGATGTAAAAAACTGATAATCAAAGAAGAACTAGACACATTGCTTGATTTGTTGCAAAAATATGAATCCAACAATATGATTTATAAGCGTATCAAATTGATAATAGTGTGTAAAAAACATGAAACAGAAGGCATAAGCAAAGAAGAATTGCACAGAAGGACAGGCTTTAGCGGGCAGTCTATCATCAATTGGCAACGCATGTATGAGCAAGGTGGAATTGAACTCCTAATTACACACGGGCGAAAATCTAACAGGGAATCCATATTTACCGGCTCGGAGCAGAAGAGAATTATTGAGAAATACTCTAACGACCATATTTCCATATCCGGATTGCGTAACTGGGTGCTGAAAAATCTTGGTAAGGACTTGAAATACATTACCTTGTACAAGTTTATTCAGAAAAAAACTATCCGAAAACTAATCACGAAGTATATTTCAATAAACCCAGAAATTGACCTGACCAAACTACACGACTGGATACTTAGAAACATAAGAAAGGACTTAAATGAGCAAACATTGTCTAGCATTTTAGCAACAGCAAAGAAAAACCAATCACGCAAATAGACAACTGCTTACTTGAAACTATACCCTATACCTATATAATATATATTTGCAGGATTCTTCACCTGCACCTCATTGTCGGCACGAAGGTAAAAATCGAAAGAATTGTTCTTGTTTAGCCTATAATTCACTCCGACGACGGTACGCATCTCGTCAATGAAACGGGCATCTTTCTTGTACAGACGAATAAACATTTCGGTAGAAGCATATAACTTAAGCGGCTTGCTGAAGAAACTGTATGTTATCTCAAACCTACTTCGTATATATGTTTTAGGGTTGTACTTATGATATGCATGCGATTCGTCGTAGAACGATGCCTGATATTTTGCCCTAAACGACAGTTTGAAACTTCTTATCTTCTCCGAATATGTCAGCCCGCCGCTCACTCGGTAGCGATTTTCCAAGTAAGTTTCCCTGTTTTTCAGGATATAGTCGAAGTCGGCGGAAACCTTGAAACGACTTTCCCAGAACGAATAGCCTAGTCCAGCGGAAACCTTGAAACGATTAAATTCGGCAAAATTGCCCCATGTCTTTACCTCGCCCTCGACCGAATAGCCCAAGCCCTTGACAATCTTGCCGGAGTAGCCAGCACCTACGATTGCACCAAAATCGGTTGTCTGCGCATACACCGAAATGTATGGCAGACAAACCATTATAACAAACAATAATATGATGCTAACTTTCTTCAAAAAATTTATTTCATGAAATCCTTATGCTTGACCATAGTGTCGATGCTGTTGATTTGGTCGCTGATGGGCGTGTAGTAAATCTTGATGTATGCCACATCGCGCAGGAAATCTATGTGTCCCACTTCAATGCGCTGGATGTCGAGGCCTGTGCGCTCCTTGAGGTCGGCAATGAGTTCGTCTTCGCGACCGTGCTTTACAAGTTCGATGCGCTCGTAGAGTACAATCTTGGTTGCAACATGCTTTATAGCCTTGTTACCGTCAAAAATAAGTATCACAAGGATAAACAGTACATTTACTGCGAGCAGGTTGATGTATCCGTGGCTCATTGCCAGACCGTTGATTACCGAAATGCCAATAATCACAAACAGATAGGTCATCTCGCGGATTGGCAGCGGCTCGGTACGGTAACGGATAAGCCCGAAGATGGCAAACAGACCCATTGCGAAGCCCATTGCAAGGTTCACATTGTTGAGCAAGTTCATCAAAAGGAACACCGTCGTACCAAACAGCATGAAGGTGAAATAGTAGTCCTTGCGCTTGCTCTTGCGGTAATACAAGAAATGCACTATAAGCCAGCATATTATAATATTCACAAGGAACAAAACGAACATCGACAGCAAGCTGTCCTTGTTCCATAGCGGAATGCCAAGAATGTCGTTCGGCGATGCTATTGCAGTCATCTCGTCAGCAAATTCGCGAGCAATGTCGGGGTCGAAGTCCATATTGTCGGCAATGTCGGCTGGTGTTTCTTCCGCCCCAATCTCTTCATTGTTATTTTCATCTGACAATATGTCAGCATTTTGAGCAAAGCCTACAAAGGTTAACAGCAATGTGGCTGTCAACAGAAAAAATAATTTCTTCATATCAATTTTATATTACATAGTTTTTCAATATAGCGCATCTTACGGCGGAAACGGTTTGCCTTTGCGTCGGGGTTGGTCAGAAAAGTGCCGAGGCAATACTTGCTGATGCGTTTCTGCTTGATGCGAAGGTCTAGAAGCACATCGCGGAAATAAGATGGGCATAGTCCGTCCTGCTTAAGCTCGATGATGACAAGGTTCGGAATACATGCCGATTTGCCAGTTACACGATTTATCAGGTTGACATTCATGTCGATGGTAAGGCGTTCGGTCTTTTCGACATTTACAAGCGTTATGCGCGTAAACTTGTTTTCAAGGACTGGCGATAGCGTTGCAACATCGTAGTGCAAAAATTCCGAAACAAAACTTCTGTTTTCGTCACGGCTAAGCATATCGTTGAAGTCGCTGGGATTCATCGGGATGCGTTTTTTCTTCGTGCGTCCCTTGTTGTTCTTGTTCTTGACTTCGCAGAATGCGATTCCGCTATCGACATAGATGCGAGCACGAAGTTTCTGCCTGTTTAGCTTGCGGTCGTGGTGCGCAATGTACATTTTCAGGTCGGGAGTGTCGTAGTAGAGCGTGTTGTAGTCGGCAATCCTGCGCCCCTCGTTGAACTGCACGAAATACCTGTCGTGTATTCTATCCAGAATTTCCATAAGTTGCTCGGTCGTTACGAGAAATTTCGTATCGACCCTGTTCATCAGCTTGACCTTTTCCATTTCGGCAAGGGTTATTGTGTCGAACAACTGCAACTTATCTTTAATCTGCGACAACATTACTGCTTATCAAAAATGTACTCGAATTCCTTTACTGTTTCAAGTTTTCCGTTTGGAAAATAATTGTACTGCTTCTTCTTGCTTCCGTCGGGGTAGTACTCGAACTTGCGGATACGCACTGGCTTGTTGCGGCTGTCGTACTCCACTTCCTTTATGCACTTGCCAACGGTGTTGTACTCGAATGTCACGCGCGACTTCTGCCCATAGTTGGCATACTCGATTTCCTCAATCTTGAAGCCATTGGCATCGTACTTGGTCACATGGTCGAGGAAACGCGTCTTGGTGGCCTGGTTTTCGTTCCATTCCTTTATGGTAAGACCTTTGCGCTTTTCACGCTTTTCCTCGGGTGTCTGTGCGCAAACGACAAATGCCGACAACAACAGCACAACAATTATAGCGAGTTTTCTTTTCATATCCTATACATTTGAAATGATATTTATGGTATCGGAAATTTCATAAATCGTGCCAGCTTCTTCAACCTTTACACTGCGAGTGACAGTATCGGGAATTTCGTTCATATTCTCGGTAAAGGTGAAAATTGTATAGTCGCCAGGCGTGATTTTCTGAAAATAGAAATATCCGTCCATACCTACGCGCACATCGTCGAAATGATACGATTCCGAATCGCGCTTGATGAACACGCGCTGGTCGTAAGCCCAACCTTCGCCACGATAGTTGCCGTTGTGGTAATATTTGGCGTAAACGCGACCTTTTATCATCGAAGTTCCGTATGCCTTGCCTTCGTGGATGTAGATTGTCGGGACAGTTACGGTTGCACCTCTCTTGAGTTCTACTTCCTGCGAAACAGCGATTTTCTCACCATCGGGCTTGGTCGAATAGGCAAAAACGGTGTAGTTGCCCGGATTCATATACTTGAAGCGGTAATGCCCCTTGTCATCGGTTTCGACATCATCGCCATAGAAGGTGTCGTCGCCATAGACAATGAAAACATCAACCTTTGCCGCCACGGTGGTGTCGGTTTCGAGGTTGTAGTTGTCGTCGGGGTGTAAAACGCGCATGACATCACCTTCGATGATGCCAGTGCCGCCCTCGCCTTCGCCCTTGTTGCACGAATTGAGTGCAACAAGGAGAAGCATCGGGAGTATGATGAAAAAAAGTTTCTTCATATATTAATTATGGTTTTGCTGTTACTGAAGTTGCAGTTCCAGATGTTGTGGCAGTTGCTCCTGTGTAAACGCCGTGCCAGCTTTCACCGCCACTGATGGTTGCTGTAGTATAGATGCTGTAATTGCCAGACTGTACATCGGGACTTGAGAAACCGAATTCGTTTCCGCCCCCAGGAGGCTTTGTTCCTGTGCCATAGTTAGTTTCCCAACCATTGCCTGATACTGTCGGACCCTTGTATATTAATATGGGATTATTGCTTGCATCCTTAATTACAATGGTTGAGGTTATTGATGTTGATGAAGATGAAGAACCTCCGCCAGGATAACCGCCACCACTTGAAGAACTATTCAGCAAGTATTTCTGGTTTGTCATTGTAGGTGTAGCACTTGACGAGGAAGAACCTCCGCCAGGGAAACCTCCGCCCATAGACTGCGACCAAGCACCCATAGTTCCACCGAATGCCAACAGAGTTCCACCATTTATTTCCAAGGTATTGACTTGAGTTTCGCCAAGGTTGCAGTCAACGGCCTGTTCGTGTCCGCTACCGCCAGCGATTATCAAGCCGCCATTTATCACGGTTCTTGCACCATTGCAGTCGAGAGCATCGCTTCCACGAGCATATATCCATAACTTGCCGCCGTTTATTTCAAGATAACCAGAAGCTGGCGACTTTACACCGGCATTTAGTCCGTCATCCTTTGAATTTACCTCGATAATACCGCCATTTACATAGATTGCAGTCTTGCTTTCGATACCTTCCTGATTTGAATATACAGCTACGCGACCGCTGTTTATAGTAAGGTTGTCCAAGCACTTGATGCCCTTCGGATTGCCAGAATAACTTGAACTGCTACTGCCACCCCAGCCGCCACCGCTTGAAGAGTTGACTGCCGAACCCGAAGTAGTTATTTCAATGTTCAGCAAATTGTCTGCGGCACCGGATTGTCCGATGACAAGAGCCCCGTCAACTTTTATTCCGCGACCACCCTTGCCTGATGAAGAACAAATGATTGTTCCTCCATAAATGAACGCATCGCCATCGGCCTTAATACATACTGGCGAATAACCATCGCTTGTGGTTATTGTCGTTCCGCTACCAGCAGTTGTAAAATTCATTGTGCCACCGTTGATTGTGAGAACACCATCTGACGAGATTGCACGACCTCCAGTATTAGTGCTTGTGCAGTTTACGGTAATTTCGCCACCATTTATATTTGTAGTATTACCCTTTATTGCAATACAGTACGATGGATCTGAATTTGTAACAACAGTAGTACCCAAAGCGGTAACATTTATTGTTCCATCATTGACAGTCATTATCTGGTCGGCCTTGAAACCCTTGCTAGCACCGCCCGAAAGCGTCATTGTAATATTTCCGCCATTTACATTAATATTTCCATCGCTCGAAATTCCCTTGCTACCGGTTCCGCTACAAGTAAAAGTCAATGTTCCGCCATTAATATCTGCAGAAACATCGCTCTTGATGCATGCTGCGCTGTATGTGTCGGCAACATTGGATGTATTCGTGTATGAACCGCCATTGCCAGCGACTGACAATGATAGCGTTCCACCGCTCATACTGAACAACCCGTCAGTAGAAATGCCTCTTGCACCATCATTAGACGATGGGCAAGTAATTGTGAGTTCGCCATTGGTAACATACATGTTTGTTGCCTTGATGCCAGAGCAATACGATGGATCGCCATCATTAACTACAGCAGCACCCGAAGCGGTTATTGTCGTATTACCGCCAGCAATGTAAACTATGGTCGATTTTATTGCCTTTGTCTGTGTGCCAGATGCTATAAAGGTGTGAGTTCCTGCCGTTATTGTCAGGGTATCGCACTTCAAACCCTTGCAATCGTCGTTTGCTACCGTCACATTCAGCGAACCGCCCATTAAGCTTATGTCACCAGCAATATCGTTGTTGCTTTGACCATATTCGGCCTCGATTCCATCGCTACCGAACCCGCTTACGCTGACATTACCGCCATACAACCTGAAATTGTTCGCGTGTATGCCGTCCTTAACAGCTGCGGTAACATTGATCGTACCTGTATATACATTTATATGTGCATCGCTGTTGATACCATGCTGCTTATTTCCTGCAACATTGAGAGTACCGTTGCCATAAACCTCGATAGAACCTTCGCAAAGCAAAGCGGCTTTTTTTGTATTTGCAGAACCATCGGAAAGCGTGTTGGTTGTACCATCCACAAGTGTCAAATTTACCCTCGTATCGGTCACAACATTTATTGCAGGACAAGTATCGCTAGCAATATTTGCACCATTGAGCCTCAAGTTGAACCCGCCGTTTGAATTAATCCTCAACGCACCATTAGTTGTCGTTCCTGCCACAACTACTGTGTAATCCGCTTCCAAGCCATCAACAGTCACATATTCTCCGTTACTATTAACATTTACATTAGAGTGCGGATTTACCACACCTACTTCGCCTCCATTGGTATATGTGATGTAAATCCAGTCACCATCATCCTGATGCGGCTCATCGCCATCGAGCGAAGGCATATAAAGCACTATGCTGTCGATACCCATTACTGGGAAAGAGAACGGAGTTTCACCATTAATATTTGTATATGCGCTTGAGGTTCCTGTAGGAAGGAAACTTACGCTGTCAACATTCACTATGTCCCTTGTATATAGTACATTGCCACCGCTATAATACAGGAGTTTGTTTTGTGCCGACAATGCCAGAACCGACATTGTCAATGCCAATAATATTACTATCTTTTTCATAGCTTGCTGAATTTATAAGTTTTACCATCAATCCTCACGATGTACAAACCTTCGTTCAGACTACTAATATCGATAGCATTCTCGGATGACAGGTTCTTCTCCATGACAAGTTGTCCCGTTGCAGAAAATATCTGCATAGTCACATCCGACTTAACATCGAAGTTGAAATACAGCATATCGGCAACCGGATTCGGGAAAATACCTTCATTTGCCGACATTTCATCAACCTCGGTAAAATCGTCAGGAGTATAGTTCAATGTCATTTTCTTGACATCAGTCATAGCAAACGAAGTAGTTGTGCCATCGCCAAGCTTGAAAATGACATTCTCTCCTTCGAAATAAAACTTCTTAACATCCTGCAACTCAGTAGGTGCAGAATTTACATCCACTCTGAAATGGACTGTAATGTCTGTCGTCTGCGCAAAGGTTTTTATACTCACCAACATAGCAAGCATAAAGACCATTGCAATTAAAACTTTTTTATTCATAACAATTACAAATTTAAATATTCTTTTCTAAAAACAATCAAAATTTGACATTTATTTTAATTTAGCAAAAGTATATGACATTCCGAAATGATTATCGTCAATAAGGTTTTAAAATTTAGCAAAAACTCTTTTCTTTGCAAAAACACACATTAAAGGCTAACAGACTAAAAGGCAGAAAGGCCATCGCATTGTAAAGACGCAAAATTTTGCGTCTCAACAGAGAAGCAAGAACGGCAAAGCCTTCAACGAAGTTAAACGCCGAAGACATTCAAACTTAGAAATAGCGCAGCGAGAACGGCGAAGCCCTCAACGAAGTTAAACAATTAGAAACATAGAAACCTAGAAACGCCGCATGCATATATACTACTTCGTCTGCCACTTTAATTTTTTTCCACTATATTTGCCGTCCAAACACAATACAAGATGGCAAGCAACGACAACTTCATGGTAAGAATGAACGATGAAATCAACGAGAAAGGCATAGTAATTCTCGACAATGTCAGAAAAATGCCTGCATACGGAGAACCATTTGCCTCTCCTCACTATACCATAGGCATAAATCATCGAGGAAACGTCTGTACCGAATACGAAGGCAAACTTATGACTTTTGAACAACACAACATCGCCATAGTCTATCCAAACCGTACGCTTAATGTCCACAGTTCATCCGACGACTACCAAGCCACGCTCATCATAGTTTCCGAGAAGCTTTACAACAAACTAAGCATACTCAATGCGAGCAGCGGCAGATTCTGGCACGAAAAAGAACCGCACTTCTCCCTTACGCCGAGCCAGTATGCCGATGTGCTAACGCTTGTCGAGGCTCTGCGCATAGCGACCAACCTAAGTCCGCAGTCGCAAGGCGATATGGTACTTCCTCAACTGCATGTGCTTTTACAAACCATAAACATTTATCGCATACAAAACGAAGGTCGCAGCGACTCGGCACACGGGCACATAAGTTCACGCTTCTACGACGCCATTGTCAAGCACTACCAGCAGCACCACGATGTAGAATTCTACGCATCACTATTTTGCCTGTCGACAAAATATTTCAGTGCAGCCATAAAACGCGAAACCGGACACAGCGCCAACTACTGGATACAGCAACACGTAACAATTACAGCAAAGACCTTGCTTCGTACCGAAGAACAATATTCGCTTCTACAAATATCCGAACGACTTGGCTTCCCCGACCTTGCAAGCTTCAGCCGGTACTTCAAGCGCGAAACGGGTGTGTCGCCAAGCGAATATAGGAAAGGAAAAATGTAAAGAAGATTTACGATTTTAGAATGACGATTTACGACTGAACCTTGAACTATTGAACCTTA
>CACWOG010000085.1 GCA_902762455.1 uncultured Bacteroidia bacterium
CCGCGGGTTCGCTTTAGCAGAGCGGTGTAGAATCGGTAGTGTATTGTATTGGTGTTGCTAAGGATGAAAGTACGGTATTTGCCTTCATTTTTCAGTCGTTTCAGCATTTCGATTCGAGCGGAGGGAAAGTCCATGATTAGTGCATCCCAGCATTGTTCGAGGGTTTTGTTGTCGAGTTTGCAACCGGTGACACGGCGGAATTCGTCGTAGAATTCGTTTTCGGTGATGCTGCCGACCTCAAGGCGGTCGAAAAGTTCGTTTTGGGATGCAAGGGTATAAAGCTTTTCAAAGTCGTTCATTCTGTATTTGGCAAAAGCAATTTCGCTCAACTTTGTATCTATGTTGAGGATTACATTGCCCAGGTCGAATATCAGGTTCCTTATGTTTTCCATCATAAAAAATTTCACACAAATTTAAGAGAAATTCTCTTATGTATGTGCGATGTAAAAAAATATTTATTGTATAGGTATTCGCCAAAACTAAACTATATATCGGTATTTTGCATATTATCAATCAGTTATATTAATAATAAGATAATGAGAACGTCATTCCGCAAGTCGTGAACAATAACGCGATACGGAACGGGGAGCGTAATATTGTTCGACTATGCGGAATCTCCCAATATAGTATTATTCTGGAGATTCCGCATAAACGAACTCACAAGGCTCGTACCTGCGCCTGTTCGTTCAGTCTTGCGGAATGACGATGACCGCCAATAATTTTTTACTTTCGTTTATTTAACTACGATGTTCACAATCTTCTTCGGAACAACGATGACCTTTGCTACCTGCTTTCCGTCGGTGTATTTCTTTGTGTAGTCGTTTGCCATGACGGTATCCTCGATTTGCTTCGGGTTCATGTCGAGCGGAAGTTCGAGGTTGAAACGCATCTTTCCGTTGAACGAAATCGGGTAGGTGAAAGTGGTTTCCTTGGTGAACGCCTCGTTGTATTCTGGCCACTGAGCCTTGGTAACCGATGTGTCGTGTCCGAATTCGTGCCATAGTTCCTCAGCGATGTGCGGTGCATACGGAGAAATAAGAACGCAAAGCGGTTCAAGGATTTCGCGCTTGTTGCACTTGCCAAGTTCGTTGCAGCAAATCATGAAGCAACTTACGCAGGTGTTGAACGAGAAACGCTCAATGTCGTCGGTTACCTTCTTTATTGTGTTGTGAAGCGCTTTCAGTTCGGCTGGCGTTGCCTTTTCGTCGGTTACGCAGAAATTGTTGTCGTCGTCGTGGAACATGCGCCAGAACTTCTTTATGAACCTTGCAACACCTTCGATTCCGTTGGTATCCCACGGCTTTGCCTGCTCGACAGGACCGAGGAACATTTCGTAAAGCCTCAAGGTGTCGGCTCCATAGCGTTCTACAAGGTCGTCGGGGTTCTGAACGTTGTACATCGACTTCGACATCTTCTCGATTTCCCATCCGCAGACATACTTTCCATCTTCAAGCACAAACTGTGCGTCGTTGAAGTCGGGTCTCCACTGTCGGAACTTTTCGATGTCGAGAATGTCGTTGCTTACAATGTTGATGTCAACATGGATCGGAACTGTGAATTCTTCGCGACCTGGGATATTCTTCGAAATGAACAAATTAATCGGAACAAATGCTTCGCCTTCCTCAAATTCGGGAACATCGCCGCCAGCAACAAGGTCCTTAATCTTCTGCTCAACTACATCGATGTGGTTCATGACATCGAATATAGAGATAAGCAGAATCCTGTATCCCTTGTCCTTTGCGTATTCGCTGTATGCTTCGGCAACCTTTTCGAGCGAATGTTCGCGCTTGATTTCGATGAGTATCTTCTTTTCGTCGCAGAAGAAGTCGAAACGACGCTTGCCGTCCTTGTAGTCTTCCTTGAATTCAACACCCATTTTCTTGTCCTTAAGCAGCTGCCAAACCTTGTATTCGGCCATCTTTTCGAAACTGCTGACGCGGTAAACAAAGTTCGAGCGGCCCTGAATCATACCCTGGTTGATAAGCTTCTTGTAAGGCTCTTCGTTTGGAACCAATCCGAGGTCGTAGAGGAACTTGTTCCAGAATCGCGAATAAATAAGGTGTCCGGTTGCGTGTTCGCGTCCGCCGATGTAAAGGTCAACGTTCTGCCAGTAGTTTACTGCTTCGGGCGAGAAAATCATCTCGTCGTTGTGTGGGTCGGTGTAGCGTAGGTAGTATGCCGACGAACCAGCAAAGCCGGGCATTGTCGAAGTTTCGTATTTGTAGCCTTCGGGAGTGCACCAGTTCTTTGCGCGTGCCAGTGGCGGCTCGCCAGTTTCGGTTGGCAAATATTTGTCAACTTCGGGAAGTTCGAGCGGAAGTTTCGACTCGTCAAGTGGATACGGAATGCCATCCTTGTAGTAAATTGGGAACGGTTCGCCCCAGTAGCGCTGACGGCTGAAAATAGCATCGCGCAGACGGTAGTTGACCTTGCGCTTGCCTATGCCCATCTCCTCGATGCGGTCGTTCATTGCCTTGATGGCTTGTTTTACACGCAGTCCGTTGAGAAAATCTGAATTCATAAGAATGCCGTCCTTCGAATCGAACGATTCTGTCCATTGGTCGGTTGGAACAATTTCTGCACCTTCCTTTGCAACAACCTGAGAAATCGGCAGGTTAAAGTGGCGTGCAAATGCGAAGTCGCGGCTATCGTGTGCCGGAACTGCCATAATTGCACCTGTACCGTAACCTATTAATACATAGTCGGCTATGAAGATTGGAATACGCTCTTTGGTAAACGGATTGATTGCATACGAACCAGTCATCTGTCCGCTGACTTTCTTCTCGGCCATACGCTCAACATCGGAACGGTTCTTTGCCCAGGTTACATATTCCTCGACCTTTGTGCGGTACTCGTCGGTAGCGAGCGAAAGTGCCAAGTCATGTTCGGGTGCAATTACCATAAACGAAACGCCGAAAATAGTATCGGGACGGGTGGTAAAAATTTCCATCTTTTCGCTGCGACCTTCGATTTCGAAGAATACCGATGCACCTTCGCTGCGGCCTATCCAGTTGTTCTGAATGTCCTTTACGGGTTCTGGGAAATCAACGGTGTTGAGTCCGTCGAGCAACCTTTGTGCGTAAGCCGTGATACGAAGCGACCACTGGCGCATTTTCTTGCGTTCAACAGGGTAGCCTCCGCGTACCGACAGACCATCTACAACCTCATCGTTGGCAAGTACGGTTCCGAGTTTCGGACACCAGTTTACAGGAATGTCGGCAAGGTAGGCAAGACGGTAGTTCATAAGAACTTGCTGCTGCTTTTTCTCGTCCCACGAATTCCATTCATTTGCTGTGAACGAAAGGTCTTCGGTGCAGGCTGCGTCGATATTTTTTGTGCCGTTTTGTGCAAATTCGGCAACGAGTTCGGCGATTGGACGGGCTTTCTGGCATTTGTTGCAGTAGAAACTGTTGAAAAGCTGTATGAAAGTCCACTGCGTCCACTTGTAGTACTTCGGGTCGCTGGTGCGCACCTCGCGGCTCCAGTCGAACGAAAAGCCTATGTTGTCGAGTTGTTCGCGGTATTTGTTGATGTTCTTTTCGGTGGTTATAGCAGGGTGAGTGCCTGTCTGGATGGCGTACTGTTCGGCAGGAAGACCGAAAGCATCGTAGCCCATCGGGTGCAGCACGTTGAAGCCCTTAAGTGTCTTGTATCTTGAAAAGATGTCGGAAGCGATGTATCCAAGCGGATGTCCTACGTGCAAACCGGCTCCCGAAGGATATGGGAACATATCGAGGACATAGTATTTGGGCTTAGATTTGTCGATGACAGCCTTGTAGGTGTCGTGTTTCTTCCAGTATTCGCGCCATTTGCGCTCAATTTCCGTAAAATTGTATTCCATCTTCTAAAAATTTTGAAGTCGCAAAATTAAAAATAATTGTGTTTGTGTAGTGATGAAAAATTAAATAATTCAAAAGCATCTTTTGCATCTTGTCGAATCTTCATATCTTATAACAAAAAAAACTGAATGTTATGAAATTAAAGATTATCTTTGCACTCTTTTTGAAAGGTAACTTTATGTGGCAGAAGATTGCACGGTTGATTTTGAGACGGAAGCTATACCTTATTGTGGGAATAGTGATAGTTACTGCATTCCTTGGCTTCGAGGCCTTGAAAATAAGTATGGACTACGGCTATGCACGTATGCTTTCTGAAGACGATGACGTTTATTTGCAGAACAAAAAATTCAAGGAACTTTTCGGTGACGAAGCCAATGCCATTGCCATAGGCATAGATGATAGTTGTTTGCTTACAAACTATGAGCATTTTGAGAAATTCCGTAGTTTTTCGCAACAAATCAAGGCGCACAAGGATGTCAAGGCTACTTTCAGTCCGCTTGAGGCAGTAAACATACGCAAAGCAAACGTGACCGATGAAAACGGAAATAAGAAACAGAAATTTGAAACAGTACGCATTTTTGGTGATTCTATTTCCTCGCAAACAGAACTCGACAGCATAAGCAACATTTTTTTCAGTTTGCCTTTCTACACCAGTCTGCTTTATAGTGCCGATACCAATGTTTTCTTATTTACAATTTCCTTAAACCCCGAAATATTAAATAGTTCGGAACGCCAGAAATCGGTAGCTGAAATTGAAGACATTTTGCAAAAATATTCCGAAGATGCAGGTGTTGAAGTCCACATTTCTGGTCATCCATACATTCGCACTGAAGTCACTAACCTTATAAAGCGAGAATTGCTTATCTTTACACTTCTCGCCGCATTTGTCTGCATAATAATATTGTACATATTCTTCCGTTCACCAAAGGTAATCTTTGCCTCGCTCATTGTGGTGGCACTGAGCCTGATATGGGTGTTCGGCTATATGGTACTGCTTGGCTATCAGGTAACGGTTCTTACTTCGATGATTCCGCCATTGCTGATAGTTATAGGCATACCGAATATTATCTATATGTTCAACAAGTACCACGCCGAATACAAATTGCACGGACAGAAGGTGAAGGCTTTGCACCGCACCATCTGCAAGATTGGCAATGCGTCGTTTGTCACAAATCTTACGACGGCTTGTGGTTTTGCCACGTTCATCGTAACAACAAACACCCTGCTAATCGAGTTTGGCGTAGTGGCATCGCTCGGCATAATGACTGTTTTCCTGCTTTCTTTGCTTATAATCCCGATATTCTTCAGTCTTTGCAAACCGCCGTCAGCAAAAGCTACTAAGCACATCGACAACAAGGTGATAACAACCATAATTGCCAAGATTGAAGATATTGTCACAAATAAGCGTAAAACTGTTTATACAGTGTTCATTGCTGTGGTAGTTGCCATGCTGTGCGGGATTTTCTTCATCAACCGCGCTGGTTACATCCTTGATGATGTTCCTGATGACAGCAAACTTTGTCAGGACACTCATTTCCTTGAAGAAAAATTCGGTGGTGTCTCCCCAATAGAAATAGTAGTAATTTCAAAGGATTCGCTTCGCAACGACCACGACTACATCGATCAGATTGAAAGTCTCGACTTGCTGCAGCAGCGTCTGAAAAAATATCCCGAACTTTCGCGTTCGATGTCCATTGCCGATGCAGTGAAATTTCTGTATCAGGCATATACCAATGGCAAGAAATATGACCTTCCGCCAGACCCGAACACATATTCCAACATAATGAAGCGTGTGCCTAACTTGAATGGAGAAGGATTGGCAAAATCATTTATTGACAGCACTCGCACAGCTACACGCATCAGTATGAACATACGAGATGTGGGCTGCGACAGAATAGAGGAACTGTTGCCTATGCTTAGAAGCGAAATAGATTCGGTGTTTCCGCCGGCAAGATATGAAACAATAGTAACTGGCAATTCCATTATGAACTTTACTAGCCAGACTTATCTGACAACAAACCTTTTCATCAGCCTTGCGCTTGCCATTGTGGTGATTGCATTGTTCCTGTTCATTATGTTTCGATCGGTTAAAGTTACATTGCTTTCATTAATCCCCAATACCATACCAATGATTGTTACTGCTGGAATAATGGGCTACTTTGGCATTCCAATAAAACCATCGACAATACTTGTGTTCAGTATTGCATTTGGTATTTCGGTTGACGACACCATACACTATTTAGCCAAGTATAGTCAAGAACTTAAGCACACCGACGGAAACATTGGCGTTTCGGTGAAAAATGCGCTTGGGGAGACTGGTATGAGTATGATATACACGTCAATAATACTTGTACTCGGTTTCGGAATGTTTATGATTTCTGATTGGGGCGGTGCACAATCGATGGGCATTTTGGTTTCAACAGCACTTTTCGTAGCAATGTTCTCAAATATTGTGTTGCTGCCGTCGCTACTGATGACATTGGAGCATCATTTCAACAAGAAGGTTTTTAAGGAACAATTTATACAGATATACAACGAGGAGGACGAAATAGACCTCGATGAACTAAAAATAGAAGGAGAAGAATACGATGAAGACAAGTAAATCGCGTCACTCATACAAGCGCCGTATATTGGTTACAGGCGGTGCAGGATTCATAGCAAGTTCGTTGGCACAAAAGTTAGCCGATGACGAGTCGAATCTTGTGGTAATAATGGATAACCTTTCTACAGGCGATTTGCGCAAGTTGCCGCCACAGAAGGAAAACATCCGCTTTGTGAAGGGAGATGTCAACGAGTACAAGGATATTATGGAAATTATGGTTTCGTACCAGTTCCATTATGTTTTCCACTATGCCGCAATGGTAGGTGTACTGCGCACTCAGGCTCATCCGGTTGGCGTACTCGAGGACTTGCGCGGAATCGAGAATATCTGCCGACTGAGCAAGAATACTGGTGTGAAGCGTGTCTTCTTCGCATCTTCGTCGGAAGTGTATGGCGAACCCGTTGAATTTCCGCAGAATGCACATACTACGCCACTCAACTCGCGCGTGCCGTATGCCGTCGTGAAAAATATCGGAGAGGCTTTCCTGCGTTCTTACAACAAGGAATTTGGACTCGACTACACTATCTTCCGTTTCTTCAACACATACGGACCAAAGCAAAGCAAGGACTTTGTAATCAGCAAGTTCCTCAATATGGCACTTCGTGGTGATAATATCTCCGTCTATGGTGATGGTTCACAAAGCCGTACCTTCTGCTACATTGACGACAACATTGATGCGACGGTAAAGATTGCTTATTCCGACTTGTATATCAACGATGTGGTCAACATTGGCAATTCGCGCGAAACTTCAATTCTGGAACTAGCAAAGATTATTATCGACATCACTGGCTCCAAGTCGAAGATTGTGTATCTGCCACCATTGAAGGAAGGCGATATGATGCGCCGTTGCCCCGACAATTCCGATATGCTCAAAGTCCTTGACCGTCCGCTTGTTAGACTTGAAGACGGAATCAAAAATATCCTTGAAAAGGGCTTCTTCGAGTGGGAGAACAATAGATAGAAGGGGGAGAATTGATAATTAACAATGTACAATTTTAGGTGCTGATAATCTGTGGTGTCGCGGAGAGTTGCGACACATCAGATTGTCAAATTATTGAATCTTCAAATTTTTAAATTCTTCCTTATTTTCTCCAGCAGTCCCCAGCATCCGTCATTCACATCCTTCCAAGTAGCATCGAAATTGCCTGTGTACCACGGGTCGGCTACGTCGCGGGGATGGTCGGTGTAGTTCAGCAGCAGTGAAATCTTGTGTTGCTTGTCCTCGCCAAGCATCCGCGAAAGGTTACGCAGATTGTTAGCATCCATTGCCACAATGTAGTCGTAGTGCTCGTAGTCGCGGTGAGTAATCTGGCGAGCAGTTTTGCCGTCGCACGAGATTCTGTGTTCGGCAAGTATGCGCCGTGCTGGCGGATAAACCGGATTGCCAATTTCCTCGGTTGATGTTGCTGCTGATGCTATTTCGAACTGTTCGGCGATACCTGCGTCTTCAACCATTTTCTTCATTACAAATTCTGCCATAGGACTGCGGCAGATGTTGCCGTGGCATACGAAAAGGATGCGTTTCATTTATGTTGTTTTTTTGTTTTATTGGGCACAAAGGTAAATAATTTTGTAGTGTTTTTGAAAATGCATTTATGAATTTATTATATTTGCACTCTGTTACGACAAAACAAAAACAATTATGCATAAGATATTTCTGTCGCTCGCATTTCTGATTGCCTTTGCCCTATGCCTTAACGCACAGGAGAAAAAGGAATACAAGA
>CACWOG010000086.1 GCA_902762455.1 uncultured Bacteroidia bacterium
TGCGCCACTCACGATCGCCACCACAATGGCAATCGGCATGGGAGGTTCAGTCCAACCATCGGGAAGAATGGTGGCTAAGATATTGTTCAAGGCATGGATGAAGATGCAAGGCCACAGGTTGCGCGTACGGTAGTACACCCATCCCAGGATGAGGCCGCCCGTCTGGATGCCCTGCTCGAAGTTGAAGTGCAGCAAAGAGAAGATGATGGCCGATATCACGACGCCGATCCAGGGATTCCGGTACTTCTCAAGCAGTCTGCGCTCGATGGCTCCCCTGCAGACGGATTCCTCAACCAGTGGTGCCATCACGCAGGCTGACACCACATCAATGAAGTTATTATCTTCAAGATCAGGGATACTGCCGAAGACATACAGGTCCAGTTGCTCCAGCGGCAACAAGACCTGCAGCATCCCGTCGAAAAGGGCGTGTATCGTTTAGTATATGAAAAAGGCGTACAACATTTAATATCTGCAATGCCAAAATCATCTCACCACAGCCTCTTTATAAAAATCCAACAATCTTGTGGCAATCACATTGTTATCATAGTTATTCCTAATAAATTCTCGAGCTTTCGCAGAAATTTCATTGTAAAGATTTCTGTCCGATGCAAGCATTTCCATACAAGCAAGAAAATCAGCAGGACTGTCGGCAATGAAGATGTTTCTACGATTTTCCGTAGCGATTCCTTCTGTGCCTACCGAAGTTGTAATCACGACCTTGCCCGCAGCCATCGCCTCCACAATCTTTACCCTCATTCCGCTTCCCGACATCAACGGCACAACGAAAATCGTCCCGGAAGCATAATAATCCACCACACTTTCCAGTTCGCCAAGATAGTCTATTTCATTGGAAATCAAAAACTCAGCAAATTCCTTGCTGGCATTTCGCCCCGCAACGCGGAATTTCGCCCCATTATGTCCCTTGTGATACACATTCCATACATTCCGCACAAACCATTCAAGTCCTTCTATGTTGGGCTGCCAGTCGAGTGCGCCTAAAAAAGAGAAAGTTGGGTAGTCGGTCTTTGAGTTGTCGATTGAAAGCAAAGGTGATTTAGGTTCGATTCCGGACTGGGCAACATACAAAGGTTTTGCATTTCCATTCTGCGCAAAGAAATCGGCATCGCGGTCGGTAATAGGCACAAGCAAATCGTATGAATTGATGTACGACAGTTCAAACCTACGCATCCGCCGAGCAATTATGCCCTTATACAGCCGTTTCGGAAGCGACTTTTCGTTTTCGACCATACGCTTCCATATTTCGTGCTCCACATTGTGCGCCCGCAAAGCGATTTTTGCCGACGAAAATTTCCTAATCGTCTCGATGTACGGACAAAGATACAAGCCTTCGAGCTGAACGACATCGTACTGCTCTTCGGACAAAAGAGCCTTTAGCCTTTCGGCAAAAGCTTCATTGACAAATCGTTCCGCATTGTATGGCTTTGATGAGAACAGCAAGTTTTTCAGAGCCTTTGTCGCCTTGATTGTCGTGTCAACTTCGACTGCGTAAAAATTTATTTCCGATGAAATCTCGGCAGGAATATCCTCTACCCTGCAGAAATGCTTCGGTGTGTTCATTGCCAGCAAGTCAACCTCGCAGCCACACCTGCGCAGCGAACGCGCAAGCGAAAGCGTGGCAATCGCACCGCCATCCTTTGGCGGATAAGGCATCTTGTTGGCTAGAACGAGAATTTTCATTTAAGAAAACTACTTGATGTTATCTTCCAGAATCTTCAGCAGTTTGTTTTCCAAATCGCGGTAGGCAACGTATGCAGCCTCGTTGTAGCTTTTCAGGAAACTTCCCTTTATCGAAAGTTTATTGTCATATACGGGCTTGTCGACATTCTTTTTCTGAATTGAAACATTTGCGTCAACATACGAATAATATGTTGTCTGCGTGCCATTCGACATTGTGTTGTATTTCCTTGACGACGATCTTATTACAAGCACATAGTCAGCCTTTGCCTTTTCGGTTGTGTAGCCGAAACCGCGTGTTGCCAGCCAGTCCTTTATGCTCTCCTGCATATCCCAGTAAGGAGTTCCGAAAACATCGGCGCTATAGTCAACGGCAACCATAATCTTCGGACCGATTGTCCTGAAGCATTCCTTAAGGTTGACAATGCATTGCATGTGCTTTTCGCGCAAAGCGTCTATTGTTTCCTGATTGCAGCCGAAGACTTTCAGAAGGATGAGTTCGCTCGAATTGCTTTTCAGTTTCGGGACTATGGATTCGAGAGCAAACCTTGCACTATCGTTTTTTCCTGCGGCAATAAAATCTTTAGCCTTGGACAAAGCTTCCGTTATAGTTTTCTGCGATGATGAAATGTCGTCGCAATACAACTTGCTGGCAGTCTCCTTTTCGATATAAGCTATAACGCAACCATGATGCGTATAGTTGTTGTAAAACCTCTTCTTTTCGATTATCTTTAAACCGACGTTTGAATTATAGCCATTTTCCTCGAGATAGCTCACCACAGCATCCTCGTCGATTCTCAATGTCTGCAATGCGACATAGTTGTGAACAGCAACCTTCACGCTTTTCAAAAGATGATTTACTGCATTCTTTTCCAACCCGGACAAAAAATCATCCTCAGGCTTGATTTCTTCGTTCTCGCCAGGCTGTAGATACGAATAATGCTTATCGGTAGTATAAGCCTGCCACTCTTCGGGACACTCCTTCTGTGCATTTGCTACGGTTGCTATTCCAAGCAAAATCAACGCACTAACAAAAAACAATCTAAATTTATTCATAATCATTACAATAATTCGTTACTAGTAAAAATAAAAGGTAGCAAATCTGATGCCGAAGCAAATTCAAGCACCTTGTCCTTGCCGACCAACAACACACGCATCGGACATTTCTGTCGGCTTTCGGTCTCGGTAAGCACCTGACGGCAAGCACCGCACGGCGGAACAGGTTCACAACGATAGTCGTCGTTTTCGTCGAGTACGGTTATAAGCAATGTTTCGATGGACGATTGTGGGTATCTGGCATTTGCATAATATACAGCCACCCGCTCGGCGCAAAGTCCCGACGGATAGGCGGCATTCTCCTGATTGCTTCCGCAGAGGATTTCCCCGTTTGCCAATTTCACAGCCGCACCTACCCTAAAATGCGAATATGGTGCGTAGGCTTTTTGTGCTGCCTGCGTAGCCTCTTTCAAAAGCCTTTGCTCAACATCGGACAATTCCTGATGCGATTTCTCAATATAGGTAATCTTCAATTCGTTAACCTTCATTGTCTTTTTTATTTTTATCGTTGCACGCAACGACGTTACAGCATTTCTGTTTTACATCTTCCAGCAACCACGACGGTGTCGATGTCGCTCCGCTTATGCCTACCGACGATGCCCTAACGAACCATTCTGGACGCAAATCGTTTGCATCGGTTACAAAATACGACCTGCTGTTTGTTGCACGGCACACTTCGTAAAGCATTCGGCCATTGGAACTCGCCTCGTCGCTGACAAAAATTACAACATCGTAGTTTGCACAAAACTCCTTAAGCCGTGGCACTCTGTTCTTTACACTTCCGCAGACGGTTTCGTGTACTTCTACATCCAAATGCTTGTTTCTCAGCACATCGGCTACTTGCATATACAACTGGAAATCAGCGGTAGTCTGTGAGAAAAGCGCAATTTTTCCACTTATTTTCAGTTTTTCCGCTTCTTCCACCGACGAAACCACAACGGCTTTGCCATCTGTCTGTCCAACAAGACCGTTAACCTCGGCATGACCTTTCTTGCCAAAGATGACAATAGCGCAATCGGGATTTTCGTGATAGGTCTTGGCTATAAGTCCCTGAAGCCTAAGCACTACAGGGCATGTTTCGTCAACTATAGTTATTCCAAGTCGTTTTGCGTCGGCGTAGGTTGACGGAGGTTCGCCGTGGGCGCGTATCAGCATCCGTGACGGTGGATTTGTCTGCATCTCGTCTCTGTCAATCGTATGAAGTCCAAGTTTCTCGAGACGGCTTTCCTCCTTCTGGTTGTGGACAATCTTGCCAAGACAATATGCAACACCGAACTCCGACAGTTCTTTTTCTGCCGAACCGATGGCCTTGGTAACGCCAAAGCAAAAACCTGCATATTTATCTATCTCAACCAATTTAATTAACAATGGACAATTGATAATTAACAATTAGAACTTCTAACACGCTCATTTCGACAGGCTCAATGGGCGGATTTTATCCTCTCCATAGCCCAATCGTATGCGACTTGCAACTGCTCATCCCTAGTTATATGCGAATTGTCAAGCACTACGGCATCGTCGGCCTTGCGAAGCGGACTTTCAGCGCGACTTTGGTCAATGCGGTCGCGTTCCTGAAGGTTCTGCTTGACCTCGTTCATGTCGGCTGGCTCACCTTTCGAGAGCATCTCGTCGTAACGCCTCTGGGCACGCACATCAACCTCAGCCGTAACGAAAATCTTCAGTTCGGCATTCGGGAAAACAGTCGTACCAATGTCGCGACCATCCATAACAACGCCCTTTGCCTCGCCCATCTTCTGTTGCTGGGCAACCATCACATGGCGAACCTCGGGAACAGCAGCCACCGGACTAACCCACTGCGACACATATATCTTGCGGATTTCACGTTCGACATTGGTTCCGTTGAGGAATGTCTGCGGTTCGCCGTTAGCATTAAGCTCAAAATGAATCTTGACATCGTCAAGGCTTGCAATAAGCTTCTTTGTATCGAGTTCCTCGTCAACAATCATATTGTTGCGCAAAGCATACAACGTCACCGCACGGTACATTGCTCCGCTATCGATATACACATATCCTAGCTTCGCCGCCAGTTGCTTGGCTAAGGTGCTTTTCCCGCAGGATGAGAAGCCGTCAACGGCTATTGTTATTTTTTTATCCATATATTTCTTTATATGGGGCAGGTCAAAGACCATGCCCCCTATATTAATGCGTCTATTTCATAAAATCTTCTACATCCTTGATTTCAATAGGTATGCGTCTGTCACCGACAATGCGTGAACCTGTCGGGGTGATGAGGATGTCGTCCTCGAGACGTATGCCACCGAAATCGCGGTACTTGTCAACCTCGGCATAATTGATGAACTGCTCGAACTTGTGTTCGCGTTCCCAAATGTCGATAAGCTGAGGCACGAAATAAATACCAGGCTCGTTCCGTGAGGCATGAACATTGCGTGTGCGCCCTGCTGTACGGCTTCCTTCATGTCGCCCTTCATAAGTCCGAGTGCCTTGAGCCCTTCGGCAAGGATTTCGCAAGCCTTCAGGTGAATCGACTGGTAAGTCTCGCCCGGCTTCATCATTGGAATCGAGCCGTTTATAGTATTGAGCACAATCTGGTAAACATCCTTCTGTCTCTGCGAGAACTTTCCGCCAACGGGGAAAGTACGGGTATTATCCGAAGCATAGCCCATATCTGTCTGTGCTCCAGAGTCGTTGAGCAACAAATCGCCAGTGTGAAGTATGTTCTCGTGAGTATGGTTGTGAAGGATTTGTCCGTTCTTCGAAACTATTGAGTGGAACGAAGTCAAAAGTCCGTGCTTGAGGCTTATGCCCTCGATTGTACCATAGATTTCGTGCTCCGAAACGCCATCCTTAGCCATCTTCATTGCGGTGGTGTGCATTTCGTAGCCAATTTCGGCAGCAGCCTTCAATTCCTCTATTTCGCAGGCTTCCTTTACATTACGCAAAGCGACAACAGCCTTTACCAATGGAAGCGACGAACGTTTCTGCAGTTCCGGAATCGGAATACCAAGCACCGACGAAAGGAAAATCATATTGTCGTGACGATACGGCGGAAGGAAATGAACCTCAGCCTTTGCCGACTTCACATATTTTTCAAACTCGGCAGCAGGACGAACATCAACCACACCGCAACGGGAAGCCAATTCCTTAATGGAAGCTACCTCGCCCATCCACACAATATCGTCAACGGTTAATTCGTCACCGAAAATTATATCGCGGTTGTTATCAACGTCAATTATTGCCTTCAAGCCTGCCTGAGCAATTCCAAAGAAATACAGGAAATTGCTGTCCTGACGGAACTGGTAGCAGTTATCAGGATAGTTCATCGGGGCTTCGTTGTTACCCATAAATATGCATACACCCGACTTCATCGCCGACTTAAGTTTCTCACGGCGAGCCTTATAAACCTCTTGGTTGAACATTCTCATAATCGTAAATTTTAAAACAGGTTGTAAAGATAATAATAATTTACGATTTGGGATTTACGATTTTAGATTTTTTTTTGGAAATATTGAAGAAATATCCATTATGCATCCTTACTTCTTTCGCAAAAATCTGTATTATTAACCATTAAGACTAATCATCATTTTCATTTTATTGTTAATTTTGCAATCAAATTTAAAATGACGTTTTAATGAAATTTGCCATCATATACCTTATAATAATAAATATCATCGCAGACATTTTGTTCTGTGCCGACAAGCGCAGAGCCAAAAAGGACAAGCGCCGCATCCCAGAATCAATACTTCACCTTTTTGAACTCATCGGTGGAATATTTACAATAATCCCGCTAATGTTCATAATCAGGCACAAGAACCAGAAATGGTCGTACAAGTTAGTGAGTTTCACAATACTTGCATTGTGGATATTTTTTATTGCAGTCGCGCTATTCCACTTGAACTAAATGATTAAATTTGCCGTCCAAATAATAAACTTGACTTTTTCAAGTTATATGTTCGGGAAAATATTTGAATGAAAGTACTAAAGTACATATCAATATTGCTGATTGTCACGCTAATAGCGACAACTGCAACGGCACAGGAAAAGAAACTGCGCCGTGCCGACGAGAGCTTCGAGGCCGAAGAATATTACAAGGCCATGGAAGAATACACCGCTATTTTGAAGAAAATCAAGAACAAAAACGACAAGATTGAAATCTACTACAAGATTGGCGAATGCTACTATATGTCGGGGTACTACAAGAAAGCCCGCTCACCGTACAAGCGTGCCGCCAAGTCGAAAGGCTATGAAGTGCCAGCCAAGAATCGTCTTGCCGAAATAGAAATACAGGAAGACAACTTTGAGTCTGCATTGGAATTATACAACCAAGTTTTGGAAATAAAGCCCAACGACACCGTAGCACGCAAAGGCATAGAGTCGGCAAACTGGGCTATCGAGCAGACAAAGAAGCCAACCCGTTGGGTTATCGAAAAGGCCAAGCACCTTAACTCCAAGGCAAACGACTTCTGCCCCAGCATCGACGAAAAGGATGGTTTCGACCATGTGTATTTCAGTTCTACACGCGAGGAATCCAAAGGCAAGAAACTCAGCGGAATCACCGGCACAAAGTTTTCCGACCTCTTCGTCACCAAACTCGACAGACACGGCAAGTGGGAAGACGTAACTGCACTCGACTCGCTAAATACCCGCTTCGACGAAGGTTCCCCTTGCATTTTCGACCAAGGCCGCAAGTTCTACTACACATCGTGCATCGCAGAAAAAGGCAAGAACACCGGTTGCCAGATATATGAAGCCCAGAAGGTTGAGGGAGAATGGATGAACCCGGCAAACCTCGGCATAGTTTCCGACTCGCTGTCGATTGGTCACCCGACCGTTTCGCCAGACGGAAGCATAATCTATTTCTCAGCCCGTCTCGACGGCGGATACGGCGGTGCCGACATATGGTACTCGGAAAAAGCTGGCGCAGAATGGACAAAACCAAAGAACATGGGACCTGCCATAAATTCTGCAGGAGACGAACTTTTCCCATACATGCGCAACGACACTACCCTATTCTACTCCAGCACCAAGCACCCTACAATGGGCGGACTTGACATCTTCGTCGCCTACAAGAACGAAGACGAACGCTGGCGTTCTCAAAATATGGGCTACCCGTTCAGCAGCAACGGCAACGACTTTGGAATATACTACTACAAGAACGAAAACAAAGGTTACTTCACCTCCGACCGCAAAGGTTCCAAGGGCGAAGACATATACTTCTTTGAGATGCCACCTCTAGAATTCAAACTTAAAGGCACTGTTCACGATGCCGACACAAAGGCTCTCATCGATTCAAGTCTCATAACACTCTATGGTAGCGATGGTTCCATGTTCCGTGATACCATAATAGTTGCAAACAAGAAGGAAACTTTCGGGTTCAAGCTGAAAGCAAAGACCGACTATGTGTTTGTTGTCACCAAGGACGGATATTTCAACGGAAAGTCAAGATTCACAACCGATTCGCTTGAATTCAACAAGACTTTTGAATACGACATCCTCCTTGAAACACTCAACAAGACCATTGAAATTCCAAACATCGAATTTGCATTCGGACGCTGGGAACTTACCGAACCATCGAAGGTAATATTGGACAGTACAATCCGTATAATGGTCGAAAATCCGAACATTGTTATAGAACTTTCGGCACATACCGATATGATTGGTTCTGACCAGAGCAATATGGAGCTCAGCCAGAAACGTGCAAATTCGGTTACCTCCTATTTCGAGTCGAAGGGCATTCCTGCAGCACGAATGGTTGCAAAGGGCTATGGCGAAAGCAAGCCAAAGGTCATAACCAAATACGACCCCACTTATCCGTTCCTACCCAAAGGCTCGGTATTGAACGAAAGCTTCATCAACTCGCTCACCAAGGAACAGCAGGAAGTCGCCAACCAGCAGAACCGTAGAATCGAAATGAGAGTTCTATCGAACGATTATGTTCCAAGTCTGGACTAAGGGCTAAAGCCGTTTAGAAGTGGGCTACACCCGTTTCTGTGTTTAAGGGTCCAAAAGTTCAAGGATTCCGTCCCATATGCGTAGTCGAAGGAATGGGGTTAAAAATTTGATATTTTTTTTCATCGTTGAATAATAAAACCTACAGACATCCGTTATACTCACAAACAAAATATATTCGCCTATGACAGATGTTTACACGTATTTTTACACAATTAGCACAAACGCGAAGGACAAGACGGAAGAATACCTGCTGGATTTAAACGAGATAGCAGAATTTGACAAGTCATTTGAGTTTCTGCCCGACATTAGTCCGAAGAACAGCGTAGTGAAAAAAATTTTGGAACTTGCGTAAAAGCGAATGATGGAAAAAAGTTCCAGCGATGAAGATGGCGAATTATCGCCATTCTTCATATATTTGCAAAAAATTTTCGAGTATGATACAGATGGTTGACTTAAAGTCGCAATACCTTAAAATAAAAGACGAAATCGACAGCGGTATTGCAAGAGTGATAAATAACACTGAATTTATTAACGGTCAGGATGTCAAGGATTTCCGTAAGGAACTGGCTAGTTATCTGAACGTTGGCAACGTAATAACCTGCGGCAATGGCACCGACGCACTGCAAATTGCAATGATGGCTCTCGGACTGAAACCCGGCGACGAGGTTATCTCCACCGACTTCACTTTCATAGCCACGGTCGAAACTATTGCCCTGCTGCAACTTACGCCTGTTATGGTCGATGTAGATCCCGAAACATATCTCATCAATCCAGACGAGATTGAAAAGGCAATAACTCCGCGCACAAAGGCAATAGTCCCCGTACATCTTTTCGGTCAGTGCGCCGATATGGAACGCATAATGGACATTGCCCGCCGCCACAACCTTTATGTCATCGAGGACACCGCACAGGCAATCGGCAGCGACTACCATTTTTCGGACGGCACAGTGAAAAAGGCTGGAACAATCGGTCACATCGGCTGCACATCGTTCTTCCCGTCGAAAAACCTCGGTTGCTACGGCGACGGCGGAGCATTGTTCACCAACGATGCCGAACTTGCCGAAAAAATCTCCTCCATCGTCAACCACGGTATGGAAATCCGCTACCACCACGACCGCATTGGCGTAAATTCGCGCCTCGACACCATTCAGGCAGTAGTTCTCCGCGCAAAATTGCCTCACTTGGACGAGTACAACAACGCACGTCGCAAGGCTGCCGACTTCTACGACAAGGCTTTCGCCAACTGCCCTAAAATCAGCACACCCAAACGTGCCGACAAGACTACGCACACTTTCCACCAATATGTTGTCCGTCTCAATGGCGTTGACCGTACCGCACTTATGGAACACCTGAAGGAAAAAGGAATTGCTTCGGCTGTGTACTACCCTATCCCATTGCACAAACAGAAAGCATTTCAGGGATTCAAGTCAGACCCAAACGCATTCCCCGTTACCAACAAGCTGTGCGAATCGGTAATGGCTCTGCCTATGAACACCGAACTCAACGACGAAACACTGAAATACATAACCGATTCGGTTTTAGAATTCGTGAAATAAATTGTATTCACGATGAAAATTGCAGTCAAGATATTACTAGTCACAACGATAGCAGTATTTTGCTGCAATTTTTCATTTTCACAGTTCATCAAGATGGACGACCGCGTGATTATTGCCGGCTATGTCCTTGACGAAGAAACCAATAAACCCCTGATATACACCAATATATCAATCAAGCACCGACGCGAAGGCACAATAAGCGACACGTCAGGCTACTTTGCATTGTCGGCAAAAATGTACGATACAATACGTTTCTCGATGCTCGGCTACGAACGCAAGCACGTTGTAATCGACGAAAAGGCAGTTGAACGAAACGAACCGCTTATTGTCAAGATGAAAACAACTGCATATATGCTACCGAGCGTTGACATTTTTGAGTGGCGCTACAACCAGCTTAAATACGAAGTCACCACCATGAACCTTCCCGATGACGACTATATTTATGCGCAACAAAATTTCCCTGTAAAACAGTCCGCCATCAGTTTCTACAACCGAACCGACAATAGCAGTGCAGGATTCTCGTTCAGTCCAATTACAGCACTTTACGAAAAATTCAGCAAGGAAGGCAAAGAACGGCAGAAACTCGCCGAACTTCAAGAAAAAGACAAGGTTAGCCAACTTATTGAAGAACGCATAACTAACAGTCAAATTATGGAACTGACAGGTTTTACACAAGCAGAAACATACAAGTTCCTCGACTGGTGCAATTTTTCCGCCGACTTCATCAACAGCATGAATGCCTACAATTTCATTATGGTTGTTAAACACAAGGCCGAGCAATACAAGAAATTGAACCGAAGCGACAAAAGCGGAAAGATTTACCTTGAATAATTGACAATGGACAATGAATAATGGACAATTTGTAGAGATGTGGCAAGCCACGTCTCTACAATTGCCTAATTTATAATTTAAATCAAAAAAATCGTAAATCCCAAATCATAAATCCCAAATTTGTTTTATCTTTGTGCATTATTAACGTCAATTTTTTCTCTTATGAGAAGATTTTATTATTTAATTATCGCAACAGCAACAGCAATGCTGATGTCAATCGCTGCAAATTCGCAGCAGGTTGTAAACGAAAACTTTGAGTCGTACGATGCCGGCTCGTATATGTCAACCGTAGCAGCTCCACAATGGGAAATGTGGGGTACTGGCGTTCTTGGCGGACTTGTAAGCGAAGAACAGGCTCACAATGGTACAAAGTCGATGAAGGCATACATCAATGGCAACACCGAAACCGATGTTATCCTCAACATGAATGACCTCACCACAGGACGCTACAGAGTTGAATTTTATATGTACGTACCTACAGGACACACTGGCTACTATAATATATTGCAAGATTTCAACGAAGCAGACTCTAAATGGGGAATCCAGTTGACTTTCAACGACGATACAGTCAAAATAGATGCAAATGGACATCAATACACTCATCTATACACACCTGATTCTTGGATAAAAATACAGCATTTTGTGAACCTTGAACACGACTGGGTTGATTTCTATATGAATGACGAACTTGTAATCTCATACCAATGGAGCAAAGGCGTAAATGGTGCCGGCGGTGTGAACAAACTTGACGCTATCGACTTCTACTCGCACACAGTCAACAATCAATCAGGACTATACTACATTGATGACCTTGTAATTGAGCAAGTTCCTGCACCTGCTGCACCAACAAACTTAACAGCAACAGTACAGAACGGAAACGATGTTGTCCTTAACTGGGATCCTGTTGACAACGAAAACCTTGTTTATTACTCAATTTCACGCGATGGAGAAGTTATCGGCACAACTACAGAAACCACATACACCGACACTTATGTTTACCCAGGGTTATATTACTACAGGGTTTACGCATATTGTGGACCGAATGGGGGCTACTCTAATCCAGTTGGAACTTCAATTCATGTCGAAACTAGCGTTATAAGAGAGTTTGTTCTCGCTGAAGTATTCTCATACAAAGGTTGTCCCCATTGCCCATACGCAGCAAAAGCTCTTGACAATATGGAAGCAGCCGGTTTAGACATAATCGTTCTAGATCATCATGTCTCAGACACATACGGTTACACTCAGTCGGTTGGACGCTTCCAATACTGGAATAACAAGAACAATGTGTTCGGAGAAAACTATGGATTTACGGGCACTCCATCTGCCGTTTTCGACGGATACCTAGGATGGGGAGGAGGCGCAGATAACGTATCACAAATGCAAGAATTATACACTTATTATTACAATAATGTAAAAATCATCAATTCAATATACAACCTTAATGCAGAATTAGTACAAACAGAAGTTGGAAGCAAGACTTTCACATTGAATGTTACCGCTGAAAAACTTTCGGAATACTTTGGAGATGATCAAATAGTGGTAATGGCTGCTCTCGCAGAAGATATAAACTACAACTGGGGCGTAGCTCACAAAATCAATAACCTCGTCCGCAAATTATACCCAACTGCCAATGGCACAGTTGCAACATTCGACGAAAACAACCAGTTCAGCACAAGCTACACAATCACAGTAAGCGACGACTACGACATTTCAAAATGCAAGATTGTTGTTTGGGTTGAAAACCATACTCAAGGCCGCGTAATGCAGTCGAAGAGATTCAAGGTTAGCGACTACTACGAAAATAGTATTGCAGAGAATCGTGTTATAAACAGTATCTACCCCAACCCATCAGATGGATTGTTCAGCATCAGCGGAGAAAACATTGAAAGTTTTGAAATTTACGACATTACAGGAAAACTTGTAATACAGCAAAACATAAATGCAAGCAATGCGACAATAGACCTATCCAACAAAGCAAAAGGCGTTTACACCTCGAAGTCGTACAACGCCAACAATGTAAGTGTTAACAAACTTATAGTAGAATAATTAAATTTCAAAAAAGTGAATTTTGATGTAAAAGAAATCAGGAAGGACTTCCCGATACT